>DATHEN010000170.1:0-7476 GCA_035318565.1 Polyangiaceae bacterium | reverse complement strand
ATGCTCCGTTCAAGGGCGCGGCCAATGCCAAGGTCGTGATTCAGGAGTGGTCCGACTTCGAGTGCCCGTTCTGCAAGCGCGTAGAACCGACCGTCACCGAGCTCGAGAAAGAGTACGGCCAGAAGGTCAAGATCGTGTGGCGTCACTTGCCGCTGCCGTTTCACAAATCAGCGCAGCCGGCGGCGGAAGCCACGCACGAAGCGTTCGTTCAGAAAGGCAACGATGCGTTCTGGAAGTTCCACGCCGCGCTGTTCGAGGCTCAGGGCACCCCCGCGGGCATCGAGCGTGCGAACCTCGACAAGATCGCGCAGAGCATCGGCCTCGACATGGCCAAGTTCAAGAGCGCGCTCGACTCGGGTAAGCACAAGGCGCGTGTGCAGGCGGACGCCGACGCCGCACAGAAAGCCGACATCAGCGGAACGCCCGCGTTCGTGGTGAACGGCTACTTCATCAGCGGCGCGCAGCCGGCCGGCGCCTTCAAGCGCGTGATCGCGCGCGCCATGAAGGAAGCGCAGGGCGGTGGAGCCGCTCCCGCAGTGCGAGCTCCAGCAGCTCCATGAAGGGAGCGCCCTAGTACCTCGGCTCAGATGTGCATTCCGGATTTCCGCGGCCCGGCTGGGGTGAGGGCCGCAGAAATCCGGCGCACGGCTCAGTGTAGCCTCGGTAGACGATTCGTTACTGACGTGACGAACGCGCGCAGGATGAACAGGGCAGTCCACTGGGCTGCCCTGTTTTTCTTTTGTGCGTTCATTGCCTGTGAAGCCGAGCGCGCCCGCCCCGCGCTGTCTCCCGAGGCTACGCCGCAGAGTGCGCTGCCAGCCTCGGCCGCGAACATTCCCAGCCGCGGCCCCGTGAACGCGCCGGTGGTGCTGCAGGTCTTCAGCGACTTCGAGTGTCCGTTCTGCGCCGATATCGTAGCGACGCTCGACCAGCTCGAACGAGAATTCCCGGGGCGACTCCGCATCGTTTGGCGCAACCTGCCGCTGCCCGCGCACGGCCACGCGCGCCTGGCCGCTGCCGCCGCGCTCGAAGCCCACGCGCAGCGCGGCAATGCCGGCTTCTGGCAAATGCACGACCTGATCTGGCAAGGCGCCGAGCCCAATCGCGCCGCCCTCACTCGCTACGCGCAGAAGCTCGGCCTCGACGGGGCACGCTTCAGCCGCGCCCTGGACGACAAGCAGCACGACGCGGCCATCGATCGCGACATCGCCCTCGCCGACGCCACTGGCATTCCCGCAACTCCAACCTGCATCATCAACGGCCAGTTCGTCGTCGGCGCCCAACCCATCGAAGAATTCCGGGCCGTCGTGGAACGCGCTCTATCTGCGGCTCGAACACAGCCCCGCCCTCACTAGCCGCTTTGACACGGTCGCCTGGCGCGTCTGGCAGGCCGGGCCTTTCTGTCAGGTTCCTTGGCCGCCAAGCCGCCAGAAAGACGCCAAGACCTCGCCAGAAGAGTGGGATTTTGGGTTGAACTTTGCGCTTCACTTACCGTCGCTCAAACAGCGCGGAACGCTTTTCCTTCAGATTCCCTCAGCGCCGTTTGAACGACGCCCCACGCCGTGCAGCGTTGAACCCCAAATCCCAATCTGATCTGCTGGCGAGGTCTTGGCGTTCTTTGCGGCTTGGCGGCAAAGGAACCGCATCAGCCGAGCGAGGAGACCAGGGCCCGACGCAAAGCGACGCCCAAAGGTGCCCAGCGATGCCAAGGGCGTAGGGACGTTAGCCGGTGCGGGCTTGGATGGTCGTGATGGCTTGCTTGAGGCGATCGTCTTTGCGCAGGCAGGCGAAGCAATCGTCGCGCTTGCGGCGGCCGCAGCCGGTGCGGGCTTCGAGCAGGCGCAGCTCGGGCAGACTGCGCTCGTCGCCGACGTTCTTCGCGCGCAGCAAGAGCGCGTGCTTCTGCTGGCAGGACTGTGCCTGGCGGAGCGCCACCGCGATGTTCAGCGCGGCGGACGACGCGCGATCGAACTCTTTGGTTTTCAGCCAGCCGAGCGCCCGCGTCTTGACGTTCTGGCGCACGCCTTTCGTGGTGGCGAGATCGTAGACGATGTCAGCGCCGCGGCTGCCCATCGGCCCTTCCAAAAGCGCAAAGCTCGCGTCAGCACTGGCTTTCGCCTGCGCCGCCTTGAAGAGCCCGGTCGCGACTTGTGCGTTGTCCATCAGCTTCGGGTCGAGCGACAGCGCGCGACCGATGGCACCGACCGATTGTGCGTGGTCCCCGCGCGTGTCGTAAGCGCCGACCAGCTCGAGTAGCACCGCGGAATCTTTCGGATAACGGGTCGAAAGCGCTTCCAGTGCTTCGACTCCCTGCTGGCGAGCGGCGTCGAGCTCGGCCGCAGGCGGCTTGGCTGCTGGAGGAGCGGGGTCGATCGCAGGACCGGCGGACGGCGGGGGCGCGCTAGCGCGAGCAGCAGGCACCGGCGCATGGGAGCCGGTCAGAGCGACCACCACCAGTATGAACGCGCCCACGACGAGCGCTGCCGTGACGGCTGCACCGGCCAGCAAACCCACCGCCGGCACGTCTCGCAGCGCGCTCTTGACCGGGCGCGGCAGCCCAGTGCGTCGCTCGTCCACCCAATCCAGCAAGCGCTCTCCGAGGGGCGAGCGAGTGACGGGCTCCAAACTCGATTCGCCGTCTGCGAGCGGCTCCGGATAAGACCCGGGCAGCTGGGCGGTGTCGGTATCCCAACGCCCAGCACTGACAGGTGCTAGCGGTTCCAAGCGGGCGGTTTGCCCAGCTTCCACCCGTGGCGGCTCGGCCGAGCTCGGAAAGCGCCCCGACTCCGGGCGCGGCTCGGACAGCGGCGAATAGTTGTGAATCTGCGCAGACGAATTGAGCTCTGCACGCCGCAAGTTCGGGTTCGAGCCGCGCACCGAGTTCGGCGAACCGCTCAGCTGCGTGAAACGGCGGCCCCCTCGCGTGAGCGGAGCACCCAACAAAGCATCGAGCGCCTCGACCAGCTCGACCGCGGTCTGGTAACGATCGCTCGCGTCCTTGGCGAGCAGGCGCATGATCACCTGCTCCACGGACGGGGAGACGAGGACGCCCGGCGCTCGCTCGGCGAACGGCGGCGGCGGCTTGGAGAGCTGCTGGCCCAGGATGCCGACGGGGCTCTTGCTGCTGAATGGCCGGACGCCGCTCACCATCTCGTAGGCGATCACCCCGAGCGCGTACAGATCCGCGCGGCCATCCACCGGCTGCCCGAGCGCCTGCTCCGGAGCCATGTACTCCGGAGTGCCGAAGACCATGCCGACCTTGGTAATCGGCGAGCTCGAGCGGCCCGTGCCGGAAACCTCACCGATCGGGACCCGTGCGATGCCGAAGTCCAAAACCTTCGCGAAATCGCCGTCTCCGGACTTTTCGACCAGCATGACGTTCTCGGGCTTCAAATCCCGATGCACGATTTCGAGAGCGTGGGCGCTGGCCAGCGCAGAGGCGATTTGACGAGTGATATGCAGGGCTCGCTCCACGCCGAGTGGGCCCGCCGCGATCTCGTCGCGCAGGTTTTTGCCCTGTACGTACTCCAGGACGAGAAAGACGGCGCCGTCGGCCAGCTTGCCGAAATCGGTTGCCGCCGCCACGTTCGGATGGTCGATGTTCGCGGCGGCCATGGCCTCGCGCTCGAAGCGCTGCACGACCTCGGGAACCGTGGTGAGCTCACGGTGCAGCACCTTGACGGCCAGACGCTTGCGCATCAGCACGTGCTCGGCCGCGTAAACACGACCCATACCGCCCTCGCCCAGCAAGGCGTCGATTCGGTAACGATCCGCGAGCACCGAGCCGACGCGTGGATCGTCGCCGCTCGGAATCTCCTGAGCTAGCGGCGATTTGAGAGTCGAAGGCCCGGGCATACCGCCGGTCATTCTAACCTCCTCGAGGCTCCAGCGCCTGCGTTATACCGAGCCGGCGGGCGGGATCTTGGGCGCGCCACTCGCCCCTACATCCGTACACGCCCTGCCGAGCGCGCAGCCGCGCACGCGCAGCGACTGCAGAGCGTACGCACTGCACGTGCTGCCGGAACAACGCCGATCAATACGGATTGTCGCTTTCCTCGCCAGGTGCGGGCTTCGGTTTGGGGGCTGGCGCCGGTTTGGCGGCAGGTTCGGTTTTGGGCTCTGCGGAAGGTTCTTCCGCACGCGGCTCCTCGGGAGGGGGCGCGACTGCCTTGGGCTTCGGCCTGGGCACGGGCCGCACTTTGATCTCTGGCTTCGGCTTGGGTGCCGGCTTTTCCGCGGGAGCCGCGACGGGGGGGGTGGGCTCGGTCGCAGCCGCGCCGGCATCCGCTGCTGCGCTGGGCTCCGCAGCCGCATCGGCGGCTACTCGTGGCTCGGGCTGCGCGACTGCGGCCGCGGGTTCCGTTGCGGGCGGAGCCGCGGGCTGTGCTGCCGTAGGCTCGGCCGGCGCGGGTTCGGCAGCCGGCTCGCCCGGCTTCTGCCGGGTCAGAAAAAATACGAGCGCGGCAGCAGCCGCAACACCGAGCAAGAGCGCGATGATCTTGCCGCCTCCGCCGGCGCTTTCTTCGAGCGGACTGACCGAAGGCCTCCGCGCGCGCTCCGAAACGCTCGCAGCGCGGGCTGGCTCACTGCGACGCTGCTGCTCGGCCCGAGCGGACGCACGCGGCTCCGTAGACGCCACGACTCGCTCCGGTCGCGACTCGCTCCTCGCTACGGGCACGGGGCTGTCGCGTAACGCTGCGGGCGCACTGTTTTCATCCGAGTGCGCATACGAATCAGGAACCGACGGAGTGGAAAACTCGTCGCTCGCCCGAGCGGGTACGGACGCCGCGGCGCGCGTGTCTCCGACTTCGTCCATGGAACCACCCGCTTCCCGGAGCGCGTCCTCGAGCAGCTCGGCGGCTTGCTTCATGACGGTGCGGTCTTCCGGCGCCGGCATGGGTTTGTCGTCGCGACTGGACTGCGGGAAGAATGCAGCACCGCTGGCTGCGCCCGGAGCGGACTCGGAATCGGAATCGCCCATTGCGCCAAGCCCAATCATCGTCGCTTTGCGCATGGTGACCGGACGCGCGTGCTCGGATGGCGGCGGCGCCTTCTCCTGGAACGGTGCAGCCGAGGGCGGCGGTGCCGCGCTGAGGGGAGCTTCCCCTTGTTCGAACGCCGCCACGCCTTCGCCGCGACTCGACACCAGCTGGTCGATGAGCTTCTTGGACTGCTCGTCGATCTTGATGAACTTCACGCCCATGCCGGCGGGGCGATCTCCGTTCGCGTCTGGAGGCTCGCGTTTCCACACTACACGGCCGACTCCCTGCATCAGCCGCTGGTCTTCGGCGATCTTCACCTCGAACTTCAACAGAGTTCCGGGCGGGAAGGGCGACGGTGTCTTGATGAACATGCCGCCGCGGCTGATGTCGTAGGAGTGGTGCTCGATGAACTCGTCGAGGGTCGCGCTCTTGTAGCGGACCGTCATCGTGAGCACCTTTGCGCGCGGGTCTTTTCGCGTATCCTGGGCCATGAAGTTGTCGCTCTCCGACTTGACGCGTTGCTGCCTGCGCCGCTGGGGGCGTCAATCCTAGCGGACGGGCCGCTAAAACCCCAAGCTTTGCACTAAGCTTCCCTGTCAAAATCCGCTTTTTTCTGAAGGCGTTAGGCCCAAAATCGCATTACCTTTGCGAGAGTGTCTGGGGTCGACCATTTTCGGGCGTTCGGTAGGCGGCCCGTACATTTGACGGCCGCGATACGCTTGGTGGACTCCACCTGGCAGGAAACGGCGCGCCTCACCAACATGGGCCTCGGCGGAGCCTGCATCGAAGTCACCTCGGAACCGCTCGCCCCGGGAACGCCGGTGCGGCTGCAGTTGCTCTCTCCGCACATGTGGGATCCGCTCGAGCTGCGTGCGCTGGTCGCATGGTGCCGCGAAGCGCAAGCTGGCAAGCCCGCGTGCATCGGTCTGCGTTTCGAACATGCCTCGGGCAAGACGCTGCGTCAGCTCGTCGAGCTCGTCGAGAGCCAGAACTACGAGTACCCCGAGGCGATCGCGCGCTGACACGCCGACTACGGCGCGCGCAGTGCTCGGTCGTGAAACACGAGCATCTCGTAGACGCCCGGCCCGCGATTGAACGCGTAGTCGTGAGGACCCGTGACTTCCACGAACTCGTGCGGCACACCCACGCGAGTCAGTGCATGAGCGATCGCTCGGGTCGCACCCTGGAAGAAATCGCCGTCGCTGGTCAACAGGCGTAGTTTGAGCTGCGAGTTCCGTGCATGCGCGGATTTCGCACGCTCCGCCAGCGCGCTCGCCTCGGCGCGATCGAATGCGGGTTGCAACGCAGCAACGGAGCCGAACGCTTCCGCGCGTGCCAACCCCACGAGCAACGCCGCCCGGCCGCCGAGGCTCACGCCGTCAATGCCCGTGCTGCGCGCGCTGCCGAGCGCCGGTGTATCGCGAAAGACGCGAGGCAAGAGCTGGTCGACGATGAACCGCGCAAGTGGATCGGCGAGCGAGAACGCGCGATCGCCGGTCAGGATGTCCGGCGTGTAGGGACACACTACGATGAGACCGCGATACGGATGCTCGATGAGCCGAGCATTCAGGTCGTGCATTTGCATCGGATCGTAGAGAGATTCCAGGTCGGCGGCTTCGAGTGGCGGCGCGGCGAGCCGCGTAACGGCGCGCGGCAGCGCGTAGTCGTCGACCCAGGCGCGCGCTCCGCGCTCGACGCCTTTGGAGGCTTCGCCACGTCCGTGCAGCGCAACGAGCACCGGAAAGCGCTGCTCGGGCGCGCGCCGCGGCGGTAGTGCGATCACGACCCGCATCGGGCCGAGCTCGGTTTTCGGATAGCTCCAGACCAGCTCGGAGCCGGCGCTAGCAGCCGGGTTCAGCGGCTTCGGCGCGGAGCCGACGGCAGACTCCTGGCTCGGCTCGGCATGCGTACGGGCCGCGCGCTCCAGGGTCCGACCCTGCCTGCAAGACTCACAGGCAAGGGCCGTTAGCCCGAGACACAGGAGCGCGCCCGGATAACCGCGCCGCATCGAAGCACTCAATTCGATGCCTAAAACGAGTCCTTGGCCGCACGGACGGCACCGAGCACGCTCGCCGGCTCGGTGCTGCCAGCCAGGCGGGACGCCACGCTCTTCAAGATCTCGGGGCTCGTGACGCGCATGAACGGGTTCGTACTCTTCTCCTCGGCGAGTGTGGACGGGGTCGTCCATTGCCCGCTGCTTCGCAGCTCGGCCACGCGGCGCGCCTTCTCCGCAATGGCCGGGTTGGAAGGCTCCACGTGAGCCGCGAACTTCAGATTGCTCTCCGTGTACTCGTGGCCGAAAAACACGCGGGTGCGGTCCGGCAGCGACGCCAGCTTCACGTTCAGCGACTCGTGCATCATGGCCGGCGTGCCCTCGAAGAGCCGGCCGCAGCCGGCCGCGAACAGCGTGTCGCCAGTGAAGACCGAACCTTCGGCGATGTACGCGATCGCACCCAGGGTATGCCCGGGAATGTGCATCACACTAAAGGAGACG
>DATHEN010000169.1:0-2093 GCA_035318565.1 Polyangiaceae bacterium | reverse complement strand
GGGTGAACCGGACCTGGAGCGTGCACGATCCGTTACCTGCGCCTGCGAGGACGCTACCGCTTGCGCAGCTCCCGCCCGCGTACTCGAAGGGCGGCTGCAAACCGAGCGCGGCGTTCGAAAGCGTTCCGAGTGTTACGCTCCCGGGCTGCCAGTTGACGACGGTGAGGACCTTTTTCACCGTCGAGCCCAGAGAGAGCGGCCCGAAATCGAAGCCTGGAGTGTCAGCGAACGCGACGTCCGAAATTGCCAGCGGCGGCATGCCCGCTCCGCTCACGCGCACGCGCTGAGTCTGTCCTGACGGGCCCGTACCCTGGAACGTGTACGTCACCGCAAAGAATGACTCGTAGCCGCGCACTTCGCTCGGTGAGAAGCGAATCTCCAGCGTGCAGCTCGCATTGGTCGGGAGCCGGAGACCCGTCGCGCAGGTCCCGCCGCTCACGCTGAAACCCGGAGCTAGCCCGACTCCCACGCTGGTGACCGGGCCCAGGACCACGTCCGACAGCATGTAGTTCTGGAGCGTCACCGTGTACGCCGAGGCGCTGCCAATCGCCTGCCACAAGTACTGCAGCTCGAAGTCGAAGTGCCCGGGGCGATCCGACAACAGCACGCCGCCGCCCACGCCCGTTCCCTCGATGAAAGGAAGATCGACGGCGCGGTCTCCCACGCCACTGCCCGTCCAGTTGTAGAGCACCTGCAACGACGCCCTGGTGCCCGACGGAGCAGTCGGCGCATAGGCAACGATCACCGTGCAGGTTCCGCCGTTCGCAGCCACTCTGCGGCTGGTAATGCAGGTGCCACCGCTCACCGAAAACGGGTTGGGTCCAGTTTGATACGGCGTGACGGAAAATGCCGTCAACGTGGCTTCGGCCGTACCCGTGTTGCGGAGTGTGTACGTGTGATGCTGAACGGAGCCCACGGCCACCGGTCCAAAGCCGATGTCTGCCTGCTCGTCGAAGCTGAGCCGAGCGTCCGAGCATTGAGCCGCCAGCAGCAACGCCGCCGCCAGCGTGATCATCAGCTTGGCAAGACGTCCACGTACTCGAGCGCTCATCGTTGCTTCTCCAAGGGTCATAGGCCACACAGGGTGGCACGCGCCGCCCTTCGACCCGTCGGAAAAAGAGCAACGAATACGCGCGTGAGCTCTTGCCCCCCTACGGTGATCGAAACTACGAGACCCGGACATTACAACTGGATGAACCCTCGATCCCGAGGCCACGCTGCGCCCCAATCCTGAGCGCCGCGACGAGCTCAGGGCGCACGGTTCTGGGACTTTCGCTCAAGGTCCAGCGGCTACCTGCCGTTTTGTAGAGCCCTGCCCGTGCGCACGAAGAACTCCATTCGTGGCATCGTGCTCGGCGTGCATGTCAATCCCCTGGTGCGCATCGCCATGCAAGCGGTCGCGGCACTGTCGCACGCGTGCACGGCCTGGAGGTCGAAGTGAGCCGAGACCTAGCGTCGTTGGCAACCTCTACCGCCACCTCGCGTGAGCCGGGCTTCTGAGGCCGGCGCTTACGCTTCTTGCCGACGCCGCGTTTTCTCTGGATCTCCTTCTCGATCAGCGCGTCGATGGCTCGTTCCATCAAGCCGGCCAAGTCGGCGCCCCGGACGCTGTGGCTCAAGAGCTGCTTGGCGCGCTCGATCTTGGCGTAGAGCTCCGTGCTTGCCGTAAACTGCACCCGGTAGCTCGCTGCAGACAGCGGCTCCAGTTTGGCCTGCGTCTCGGCGTGCCTGCTCCAGGACCGATTGACGCTTTGGGCCGGCCGGAATGCTCGCCGGACGCGAGGGGCAGCGCCGGCTGGGTAGCTACTGGATCGACGCGAGCCTCGACATCCGGTCTAGGAAAGCGACGAGCGAGCAAGTGCTCGATCTGCTGCCTCGACGTGCCGCGCGCTTCGCTCAGCAGCGCCTCCGCGTTCTCGTCGTTCAAGTACGGAGCCAGCAGGAACAGGCCCGTTAGCACTACTGTCACAAACTCGATCAGCAGAGTCGTGTGAAGCGTTCGATCGAGCAGCGTGATGGTGCATGAGGTTGATGGCAGAGCGGGCAGCGAGGGAGCCAGCGGGCGAGGCAGAGGGCAATCGCGAGGCGGACGG
>DATHEN010000168.1:0-2983 GCA_035318565.1 Polyangiaceae bacterium | reverse complement strand
CGCGGTAGAGACCGTTGCGGTAGATCACGGTCTGCAGCGCGCGCAAACGCCCAGCGCCGCCGCGGGCCTCGAGATGGCGAGCTACGATGTCCTCGGCCGACAGCTCCTGACTGTGGAGCTGCAGCGCCATCGTCAGCAGTGCTCCAGAAAGTACGATCCACTTCATTGGCGAGCCTTCTTGGAGGGGTGCGGCAGGAGGGGGGGATAATCCCGGCTTTTGGACACTGCATTGCCGTGGATGGTTGAGCGCTCACAGGCCAGCTGGCGGAGCTCGATGGGTGACCTGTGCAGGACTATTCGCTGAGAACGTCCTCCATATAATGGGAGAGATCAATGACCGACATGCTTCGTCTGACATTCACTGCCTGTCTGGGGCTCGCTTCGATTGTGGGCTGCCATCGTGGTTACCGCGGGTACGAGTGGATGAGCACCGCGGGATACCGATACAGAACCGGCGCGGCGATCGTCGG
The DNA here is from genome assembly GCA_035318565.1 of Polyangiaceae bacterium. Classification (GTDB taxonomy): domain Bacteria; phylum Myxococcota_A; class Polyangia; order Polyangiales; family Polyangiaceae; genus DATDJP01. The sequence goes on along the minus strand of DATHEN010000168.1, from coordinate 2,513 downwards.
CCCGGCGCGGGACACATTGAGAGTTGCCGTCGTCGTGGTCAACGAATCGAATCAACAAAGAGAGCTGCCGTTGTCTCGCTGTCCACCATACAGTAACCCCTTGATAGCGCGAGTTAGTGCGGGTGGCCGGAATTGGAGCTCGGAGATTTACGAGGAGAGACAGCACGGGCTCTTTCGCGATTCAACCGGGCATGCCCCGTCACCGATTTGCGATGCATCTCTGTCAGTGATGAGATTTCCGCCCGGCGCCTCCCACACGTCCTTGCTCAAGGTGCCGCTGCGGGGAATTCTTGGAGATTCGCTGCCGAGCGGTCGCTACAGGGTGAGCGTGAGACTCGAGGGCAGTGGCGGCGACGGACGGAAGTTGGACGCCGGCGAGGTTGAGCTGTGAGGCGGCAGGCGGGAAGCGGGAAGCGGGAGGCGGGAGGCGGGAGGCGCTTGGCCCGACGCGATGCAATGGCGCTTACATACGAGTCCTAATTGGAGCTCGAGGACGCGCTCGCTGAGTGCGTCGCCGTGCCTGACGCGGTAGACGAATGGATCACCGTCCGTTCGGCGCTGGCACTGCCGCTGATAGACTGACTGATCACGGGGCGTGTACTCTGCGCGTTTGCGGTGGAGTCGCGCGAAAATGGCGCACCCTTGCCAATCGGAGCCTGTCCACGCCGTCTGGCTGGCCGCTTCGGGTTCACGCGCGTTACCTGGGAGCCAAGCGTAACTGGAGCGCGCACACCCTGATCGGGTAGCGGCGGCGCGATAACATCCTCGCGCCTCGCGTGCGCAACCTCTCCCGGTTGCGGCGAGGATGTCGGCGCCGCGATAGCGCGAACCGACGTTACCAGCAAAACCACCACGCACGCGATGCCGACTCCCGCCGTAGTCGCACGGCCGACGCGGCCGCGCCGCCGAGTTCCGTCGAGAAGCGCGGTGACTCGCGCCGCGAGATCAGTCCGATTGGCCATGGCGAGACTGGGCAGCGCACGTGACGTCGACATGCGCCTTGCCAGGCCCACCAACTGTTCGGCGTACTCGGTGCAATCGGCGCACTGTATCACGGCGTCGTCGCACGCGCGCTCGGCTTCGAGGCGGAGCCGCGTCCACGCCATCCAGACCAGCGGGTGGAACCAGTAACACGCGCATACCGAACGGGCGAGCAGCTGCGTCGCCCAGTCGCCGCGTCGCACGTGCTCCAGCTCGTGGACTAGCGCCCGACGGAGTTCGGCTTCATGCCAATTGCTCGCATCAATCGGCAGCAGGATCACGGGTCGCCACAGGCCACACGTCAGCGGCGCGCTCACCCCCTCGTGCAGCAGGACATCGACGGAACGGCCCACGCCGCTCGTGACGACAAGAGATCGCACGAGATCTTTCTGTGCCGGCCAGGCCAGAGCACCGCGTCTCAACATACGGAGCCGGCGAAGATCGATCGCCAGCAGGATGAGGAGAACAATCGCCCCCAAAACCCATACGGCGCGGACGAACGTCGCGACGGAAGAAAGCGTGCTGCCATTCGCGTCTCCTTCAAGGGCGACAGTGTTTGCGGACTGGAGCGCCGCCGATGCTTCATTCGAGACCACGGTGGCGACGCGTTCCGCCACCGCGCGCGGCACGCGAATGGTTACTGCGGGAACGGCGCCGATGAACAGGGGAAGCACTAACACTGTTCCGAACGTCGCCGCCATCAAAAGGTGTCGCACGGCGGCCCGCGCTCGGCGCGCAAGCGGCAGCGTGGCCAGACCTAAAGCGAGGATGATGGTGACCTTCACCACGATCGCGAGGTCGAGGCGACCGGCCAGCGCCAGCGTGGGCTGCACCACCGTTACGGTCATGACCGCCTCCCGCCCGCGCGCGCTTTCTTGATCTCGGCGCTCAACGCCTCGAGCTCGTCGTCAGACCATTCCTCCTGCTTCAGCAGGGCTGTCGCGGCGCTGCTGGCAGAGCCGCCGAAAAAGACGCGGACGACCTTCTGTAATGCGGTGCGCTGGGTGGCGCCGCGCGCCTTCGTCGGGGCATAGACGTACCTCAGTCCTTCCTCGCGGTGGCGCACGTGCCCCTTTGCTTCGAGGCGCGCGAGCATCGCCCGCACCGCCGAGTAGCTGGGCGGATCGGTAAGTCGAGCACGGACGTCCTCGACCGAAGCGCCCTCGCCAAGGGCGAAGACCGCATCGAGTACCTCTCGCTCCCGGCGGGGGAGTTTCTCATGCGACGGGGAAGCCACTGCGCCCTCCTGTAATCCAGCACGAGCCTCACTCTACTGCTACGGGCGTAGCATGTCAAGTGGATTGGGCAGGCCCATCGCCAGCCTGTTGACTTGCTACAAACGTAGCGCTATGCTACACACGTAGCATCTCTTCCATCGTCCCACTTCTGGAGGCTTGGTCATGAGTAATCTGCCTGCTCGCACCATCATCGCGACGTTCTTCCTGGCCACGGCGTGCGCCCATGCGCAGCAGCCTCCGGCGCCTCAGCGGAAGGACGTGAAGTCGCGCGACGTCACGGCCCCCGCTGATAGC
>DATHEN010000167.1:0-4446 GCA_035318565.1 Polyangiaceae bacterium | reverse complement strand
CAAAGGCTCATTGCGCGCGGCGATCTCGGCCGCGAACGCAGGTCGCAACGGCACGTATCGCATCCAGCTGCCGCCCGGTGAGTACCGATTGACGCGTTGTGGGGCCGACGACCAGAACGCGCGCGGCGATCTCGACCTCACCACGGCGGCAGCCGTCACGATCGTGGCGAAGGCTCCGAACGTCGTCATTCGTCAAACCTGCGCGGGTGAACGCGTGCTGGACGCGCGCGGCAGCGGACTGCTCACATTGAGCGGCGTCAGCATCACGGGCGGCTCCGTCACGAGCAGCGATCCCGCCGTTCCCGCACGAGGCGGCGGCGTGCGCGCGCGCGGCGACGTGAAGCTCGAGAACGCGACCATCGCGGAAAACAGCGTCACGGGGGCTGAAGGGCGCAGCGCTCCGGCAGGCCAAACTCCCGTCGCGGGTGGCAACGCTTACGGCGGAGGTCTCTTCGTGGAGGGCTCGTTGACGGCCATGGGATCCACGCTCAGAGCGAACGCGGCAAACGGCGGCGCCGGCACGCCCGCCGGCGCACCAGACGGAATCGCGAGCGGCGGCGGTTCGGCTGAAGGCGGCGGAGCATACGTCGGCGGCGCGATTCAGATCGAAGGCGGCTCACTCGCAGAAAATCGCGCCACGGCCGGCGGCGGCGGGCTCGGTCCGACCAATCCCGGTGGCGGAGGATCGGCGCGCGGGGGCGGCATCGCCCAGCGCGCTTCGATCACTCTTCCCAACACGCTCGCGAATCTGACACTTTCGGCGAACCGTGCGCAGGGCGGCGTGTCCGGCGGCGGACCGGGTACTTTGTTCCCCTCCGGTAGTCCACCGCCGGCCGGTGACGCAACCGGCGGAGCAATCGCCGGCAGCGGGGCGCTAAGTGCAAGTCACGTCACGGCCAGTCAAAACATGACGTCCGGCGGCTCGACAGGGCTCGGTGGCTGCGCGACAGCCGGGTACTGTGCGTCTGCTGCGCGTCCGGGACTCGGGCGCGGCGGCACGTTCGCCATCGACGCCGATATCACGATCGCGGATAGCACTTTCAGTGCGAATCAAGCCGCGAGCGGCGACGGTTTTTTCACCTGCGTCACGCAGCTGTGCAGCCCGCAAGGAGTCGTCGCAGCGCCGGGGGAAGGCGGCGCGGTGTGGACGGGCGGCAGTCTGACGCTGCGAGACAGCACCTTCACGGACAACAAGGCCAGTCAGGGCAGCGGTCTGCCCACGCTGGAAGGGGCTGCACGCGGCGGTGCCGCTGCAAGCGCTGCTGCGCTCGTGGTCGAACGGGCGACCTTCAGCGGCAACGCCAGCACATCCGGTCAGGGCGGCGCCATCAGCGGCACGGAAGTGCGCGTGAGCGAAGCCACCTTCACGAACAACAGCGCGAGTTTCCGCGGCGGAGCGATCCAGGCCACCACGCTCACGGCCAACCGAGTCACTGCGTCGCAGAACAAGGCGGGCGGCAGCGGCGGCGGCGCCGTCGCGGTGATCGGCGACGCGACGATCACCAACTCCCGCGTACTCGCCAATTCCGTCGACTCCTGGTCCGGCAATGCACGGGGCGGCGGGGTGCTGGCCGGCGGGCAGCTCACACTCCGCGACACGCACTTATCCGGCAACGACGGCCGCTCATCGCGCCGTCTGGGCTTTTTCGGCACGTTTCCCGGGCTGTTCGCGGGAGGCGGCGCTCACGGCGCGTCCGTCAGCGCTGAACGCGTCACCTTCACGAGGAACGAAGCCATCGGCGTCTCATCGGCAGGGGGCAGTCCGGTGATTCCCGCCGGAGTGACGGGTGGAGCGGGTGTCGCAGCGACCGGAAGCGTGTCGCTGATCAACGTGACGTTGAGTGAAAATAGGGTGAACCAGCCACCTCCAGAATCCACGCCTCAGGGCCTGATCCCCAACGTCGGTGCGGCGGTGCTGGCAGCGACGCTGTCGCTCGATCACGCCACCGTCGCGGACAACACCGGCGCGGCCAGCCTGCATGTGGCCCAGCTCACCACGCATCGTTCAGTAGTCGTAGCGGGTGACGGGCAAAATGCCTGTGCCGATGCGGCCGCCGTGAGCAGCGCCACTTACAACCATTTCTCCGATGCCAGCTGCGCGCTCAGCGGCGCGGGCAACCAACAAACGACCGCGGACTTCTTGCTCGGACCCGTCACGGACAACGGCGGCTCGGTTCCGACGCGACGCCCAGCGTATGCCAGCGTGCTCATCGACCAGGTGCCGCCGGCTGCATGCCCAGTGCCGACTGACGCGCGCGGCGTCAGCCGACCCCAGGGCGCCGCGTGTGACATCGGTGCGTTCGAAGCGGAGCCACTCGCCGGCACGGGCAACGCTGATTTTGCGGTGTCTTTCATCAATCCACCCGCCAGCGTGACCCCCGGAGGCGACGGCGTCTGGCAGCTGCGCGTGCAGAATCAAGGACCAAGCCCGGCGGCACCGGCCGTGCGCATCGACGTTCCGGCGGGAGTTCAGCTGACGACTGCCTCGGCGACTGCGCAAGGCGCGTGCACCACATCGAGCCCAGCTTACTGTGTGTGGAGCGCGGCGCTCGCGCCCGGCGCAGCAGCAACCATGACACTGATCGCTCACGTCGATCCTGCAGTCAGTGCACCGCTCGTGTGGCGCGCCGAAGTATTCGCCACCGGTCTGCAGCCGCCGTTCGAGGACGACGTGACCGATCTCAGCACGTCCCTGGCGCCCAAGACCGGCATCGGCATGAGCGTCGGCTTCAGTCGCTACTGGGACAACCCCGGCAATGCGTTCTCCGCCGTACGCGTGGAGCTGCGCAACGCTGGGCCCTCGAACGCCATCGGAACGCCCTCACAACCCATCGAAGTGGTGTTCCATCCCGCGCCCGGCGTACGCGCGCTGACGGCGCCCACGCCCGTGATCGGAAGTTTTGCTCCGAGCGACATGCCCTTCGCCGCCTTCGAGATCGCCGTGACCGTGGACGGTCCCGTTCCCGCGCAGCTCGGCAGCGTGGAGTTGAAGCCGGGAGCCAACGTGCAGCCCGGCGTGCCCCAGGTGCCCGTGTTCGCGGCGGATCTCGAGCTGCGCGCGTTCCGGGAGCCTGGAGCACAACAGCCCGGCGCTCGTACGAACTACCGCTTCGAGGTGCTCAATCGCGGCCCGGCTACGGCGCGAGACGTCACGTTCTTCATCACCGGCAACTCCGAATTTACGAACACGTGGTCCCCATCCATGGGCACCGTGACCGGAGATCCGATCTCCCCGACCTGGACGATCGCTGCGCTCGAACCGGGACAGAGCGCGACACTGAGCAACAGCGTGGCGCCCTCTTCAGAGTTCGGCGTAGTGAGCGCGCGCGTGGAGGGGCGCACGATGGATCTGAATCCGGAAAATGACGAGGCCACCCTTCAGCTCGGTCTCGCATTGCAAGGCACCGCCGACCTTCAGCTCAGTAGCCTGCAAGCCTACGCGGGCTCTGCCGAAAACCAGCGCATCCTGCGCGCGACGGTGATCAACGCCGGACCGGCCGCCGCCGGCGCCACCCCGGAACGACGGATCGTCGTCGAGCTCCGTACATCGACCACCGCGCGTCCCGTTGGTGCGCGCGCCATCACGCCGGGCTGGACCTGCACGTTGGAGCCGTACTACGCATACTGCTGGGCAGAGGAGCCGCTCGCAGTGGGCGGCACGGCGTCTGTAGAGTTCGTCGTCGAGGGAACGTTCCCCGACACGTTCCCTCGCCTGGGCGCGACGGTCAGCGGCGACATCACGCCGGACCCGGATCCCAACAACAACACGCGCTACGCCAACGCCGCCGTGGGCCTATAGCTCACGCTCCCGGACGTTCCGGCGCCGCGGCTCTTGCAGAAGCCCCGCCAAGATCGCGTCGTATTCGAGCAGCAGCGCCCTGAGCGGACCCCAGAAACGGCTGGAGCGCAGCTCGGCGATCTCGGCCAGCTCTTCGCGTTGCCAGGGCTCGGGCAATGCGTTCATCAGTTCGCTCAGCGGCTTCTGACTGTTCAGCTCGTACGGGTAGCGCTGCTCGACTTCGCGCACCACGCTGGCCAGAGAGGCGCCCGCTGAGAGTCGCTCGCGCGCCAGCGCGCTCGTGGCGCGCGATTCCTGGCTGCGAACTTCGAGACGTTTCACTTCTCGCGCAACGTGCGCGCGCTCACGCGCGATCAAACTGACCGGATCGAGCAGCTCGTCGAGATCGACCAGCAGCAGTCTGGACGCGAGACTTCCGCCCTGCGTGGCCATGGCGCGCAGACGCGCGCCGTAAGCATCCACGAAATGAAACACCAGAAAGAACTCGTCGAGCCGCATCAAGTTCTTGCGGTAGACCAAGCGCCGCAGCAGCTCGGCCAATCCTTCAGCGGTCAACTGCCAGCGCGGCGGGGTGCGACCGACGCGGCGCGCCCACTTCGCGCGCGTGAGCACGTCCAGGTGGCGCTGCACCTGCGTGTTGTGCAGGT
>DATHEN010000166.1:0-8667 GCA_035318565.1 Polyangiaceae bacterium | reverse complement strand
TCAAGAGCTCGAGGGCCGAGTCTCCGTAGCGGTCCGCCCAGATCCGATCTTCGTAATAGCCGGCCTGAGCGAGGCTGGAGAGCAAGGGCAATCGCTCGTAAGCGGAGCGCCCGTGCCTCGTGTAGACGAGCAGCGCCGCTTCGAGTTGATGACCCGCGCGGTACAGGTTGGCGAGCACCCCTCGGATCAACACGCCGTCTTTCGCGACATCGGCGATCAGATCTGCGCCACGAAGCTCGTCTCCACCCTGGATCAGATGCCAGCCGGCTTCCAGCTGCAGCTCGGGGCGTTGGGCGTCCAGGTATTTAGCGAAGGCTTCACCCAGCCGGCGATGGTTCCGGCCGAGACGGGAAGCGTCCATTCCGGACAGCAGCACGTCACGCAGAGCCAGGCTGCTGAAACGGAAACTGCCGCGATCGGCGTAGAGCACATCGTGCTGCGCGAGCTCGATCAACGAAACGAAGAGCTGCTGATCGGTGGTCGCACCGCTGATCAACCGGCACAGCTCGAGGCTCGGCTGCTCTTGCTGCAGGCTCAAGCACTCGGCCAGCGTGCGTGCTTCGTCGCCCAGCGATGCAACGCGCGTGGACAGCGTGCCTTCCAGAGCCGCAGGCAACGCCGCGTCCGGTCTGTCGATCGGCAGCGACCAGAGTCCTGCGCTGTAGCGAACGAGCTTGTTCGAGATCAGCTGCCGAACGATGGACAGCGCGTGCAAGGGACTGCCCAGCGCGTTGATCGAGCGGCGCGCACTCGAACGCCTCCGGCGCTACGACGGGCGGTGTTCCGACGACGGTCGTGGCGCGCCCGAAGGGCATCAGCGCACCGAAATCGAGGAGCTTACAATGGCCGTCGCGTGCCGTTCTTACGTTCGTGGGACAGACGTCGCGATGCACCAAGCGACGCGCGTGCAGGAGCGCCAGGCAAGTCGCGATGTCACGCAAGTGCGAGCACGCTTCGCGGAGCTGTACGGGCGCGGCGTCTCTGAGATCCTGCCCTTCTACGAGCTCCATCGTGTAGTAAGGACCGCGCGCGTCTTTGCCGTAGTCGAAGACGCGAATGATGCGAGGATGTTGCAGGCTCGCAAGCACCTGGTACTCGCGTTCGAACGCTTCGATGAGCAGTGGCTCGGCTTTCGGAACAACTCGCTTCAGCGCCAGCTCGCGGCCAGTCAGCGTGTCGAGCACGCGGTGCACCACGCCCATCCCACCGGCACCGAGTTGTTTCAGCTCGGTGTAGCGAGAGGTCGGGACAAGCGCCGAAGGTTGTTGGCCGCTCGACACTTGCGCGTCGGAGCTTGCACGAGGGCCCACTATTGCCGCGACGGCCACGGGCAGGCTGGATTGAGGGCCTCGAGAGATTTCCCGTTGGAGCAGTAGGCCACTACGGCGCAGCGCCTACACTTGCCGGTCGCGGCGGCTCGCCGCACTTCCACAGTAAAATTCCGCGCTTGCCGGGGGGCGGCAGCGGCCTTTAATCGCGTCGAGCACGATTCAGCGACGCTGCGTAGTTGGGTGCGCGGCTCCCTCGCCGCAAGCGTTCAATGACGGTCGTGCGACCCTTCACCTCGCCCGTCGCTGGCGTATCACTGGTTGGTGGCCCAATCGTCGCACATGCGGGCCTCGGCGGGTCGCCAATGCAACAAGCCAGCTTGTCGAATTGGCGATGATGTTGCTGCGTCGAAAGTGTTCAACAAGCGCCGCATGCCTTGGCGGAGTCGAATACGGCTGTCCAGCGCACCAACGGCTACATGCGGGTTCGCGGGGCTATCGTGTCGTCAACGGATTCACCCGCGCTCACGCCTGACGACCGCGCATGCGGTTACGACGACGATGAACGGCATGACCGTCCGTATGGAGGCAACCGATGCGCTCAAGAAACCAAAACACACTAGTGAGCTCTGTGCTCTGTCTGGCCGGCGCCACCGTGGCGGTGCTCGCATGCGGCCCCAACCCGCCGATCAGCGTGGGCACGGGCGGAGCTGGAGCCGGCGGAGCGGGCTCTGCTGACTGGTGCGCCCTTTCGAAGGTCATGCAGGACAACTGCACGCGCTGTCACGGTACCATTCCCACCGCGGGTGCGCCCATGCCGCTCGTCACGCACGCTGACCTGACGGCCATTCGCGGCGGCAGGCCGGTGTACGATCTGGTGCTCGAACGAGTTCGGGCCACGGACGCGGTGCGACGCATGCCGCAAGGCGCCCCGGCACTGCCGGCGGCCCAAATCAACACCATCCAAGGCTGGGTGAATGCGGGCAGACCGGGCCCGAGCACGCAGTGCTCCGGTGGCACCGGCGGGGCGGGCGGAGGCGGCGGAACCGGAAACCCGCCGAATCCCGACGTGGATGCGGACTGGCCCTGCAATGGCCGGCGCGTCCGCTTGGCGGCACACACGGCGAACTCGACGGCGAAGTTGCGGATCCCGAATCCGACCAGCGATCGCTACGTGTGCATGAACTTCAACTCGCCGTTCAGGCCTGGCGAGATCGCGACGTACATCCGCCCGATCGCGGATGACAAGCGCGTGATCCATCACTTCATCTTGTTCGGACAAGCGGCGCCAGGAGGCGCAGACGGATCGCACACAGAGGGCTGCGTGACGCCGAATATATTCGGACAACAGGTCGGTGGTTGGGCACCCGGCGGCGGCGGCGGTATCTTCGAATCGGACGTGGGCGTGAAGCTCAACTATCCGTACCTGCAGCTTCAATTGCACTACAACAACCACCTCTACAACGACGCGGCGGATGCGAGCGGGATCGAGGTCTGCGTCACCACCGAGCAGCGTCCCAACATCGCCGGCGTGATCACTTTGGGTACCGACAACATCAATATCCCTGCCGGCGCCCAGAACCACACCCAGGGCTCCACCTGCACGAACTTGTCGAAGAGCGGGCGGCCCATCACGATCATTGGAACGTCGCCGCACATGCACACCATCGGCAGCGAATTCAGGACGACGGTGGCAGGACAAGCCGACCTGATCAACATCGACAACGACAGGTGGGTTTTCGATCAGCAGATCCAGTATCCGGTGCTGCCGCGCCGTGTGATTCAGCCGAACACGGCGATCACCACGACGTGCCAATACGACAACCCGCGTGCGACGAGCGTCGGCTTCGGCACCGCGACGACCGCGGAGATGTGTTACAACTTCATCACGGGCTACCCGATCGATGAGGCGTACATCAAGTGCGGCACAGGCGTGACCTTCATCGGAGGCGGACCGGCACTCTGACGTGAACTGAGCTGCTGGGTGACGCGGGCCGGATACGGTCGCGCGTCGCCCAAGTGCTCGCCAGCATGAGCTCTGTCACGGGCGCTTCGCTCTCTCGTTCCGAGAGGTCGGAGCGCTCACGCTCAGTGCGAGACGTCGCTGCGCTGCCGTGTAAGCCGGCACCGAGCGCAGGCGTACGGGCAACCGCGGATAGACCGCCCGCAGCGTTACGAGCGAGCTCCGAAATACCTGACGCTCGAGCGTGCCGAACCTGAAGCCGAACTCGTGCCGAAACCGCTCGGGCAACAGGCCCGCGGTGATCATCCGAAACCAGGCGCCGAGCGGACGATGAACGGGGTGCCGTGCGCGCAAAAGAAAGCCGGCAATCTCGCGCGCAGGAGCCCCCACTCCGAGCACGTCCGAGCTCAACATCTTCTCCCAGTACTTGGCGAACGAAGACCAATCGGCGGGCAGCACGCGATCCGAGATGCCGAACAGCCGCGCGAAACGTTTGCTCTCCTGATAGTAGCGGTCGCGCTCTTCGAGCTGCAGAGGCCGTACGACGAGATCGTATACCTGTAGCGCCGTTTCGATCAGCGTGGCGTGTACCCAGAGCAGCGCCTGCTCGTCATTCGCGAAATAGCGAGCTTTAGACCGATAGGCTGCGACGTCCTCGGTGATTTCACCGGTGACCCGATCGTGCAGCGCATGCACGCGGCGGGCGGAGGTAAAGGCTTTCTCGAGATCACCGAAGATGATCCCGAACACGCTGTCGAAGGTGCGCCGAAAGCGCCCGAACGGATCGCTGCGCGTGGCAGAATGTTGGTCCACGCCGTGTGCCACCCAGGGGTGTGCCAGCTGAAGCAACGAAGCCCTGCCCGCGCCCAGAAACAGGATGCTTTCCCGATTGATCTGCCAGGAGGCGCTGCCCGGCCCGTAGATGCCGGCGCGCGGGTCAGAGACCGATGCGCCAATTTCATGGATGAAGCGCTCGAGCTCTGCTCGTGTCGCGATCATCGCGGCAACTAGAGCCCGTACGTCTTGCCGATGATCTCGCGCTGTATCTCGCTCGTGCCACCATAGATCGTCGAAACCAGGGTGGCTCGCACGTGCCGTTCCATGTCGAACTCGCAGGCGTAGCCGTAACCACCCATCATCTGCATGCCTTCGAGCGCCACCTTCTTCGCGGTCTCGGTGACCTTGAGCTTGGCCATCGAGGCCTCGCGCGGGAAGAGCTGGCCCGGCTCCTCGTCGACCTTGGCGGCGACGCTGTAGACGAGCAAACGGCAGAGCTCGAGCTCCGTGGCGAGATCCGCGATGCGGTGCTTGATCGTCTGAAAGCTGCCTATCGGACGACCGAACTGCTTGCGTTCTTTCACGTACGCGAGCGTGTCGTCGAACGCACGCTTGCCGATGCCCAGCATCATCGCCGCCAGGATCAGCCTTTCGATGTTGAGCCCCGCGATGAGCTGTCCCCACGCCTGATCGACCTGCCCCACGACGCGCGCTTCGGGCACCCAGCAGTCCGTGAAGAAGAGGTCGTTGACCTCCTTACCGCCCATCGTTTCAATGCCGCGAATCTCGAGGCCTTGGCTCTTCACCGGCACCGAGAGCATGGTCATACCCTCGTGTTTGGCGCCCGGTGTCGTCCGGCAAATCAGCAGAATGTTGTCGGCGAAGTGGGCGTTCGAGCACCAAGTCTTCTGTCCGTTGACGACGAAGCCTCCGCGCGCCCGCTCGGCGCGGCAGGAGAGATTGGCGACGTCCGAGCCGGCTTCGGGCTCCGACATCGCGATCGCCTCGACCCGGCCGCGCGCGATGCCGCCGAGGATTTCCTGCTTCAAGGCTTCGCTGCCGCTGCGCTCCACGGCGGCCGCGACGATCAGCGTCGGTCCGAGCCCGCCGACCGGGGCGAGGCCGTAGCCCGTCTCCTCGAGCACGATGCACATGTCGGTGACGCTGCCCTCGGCTCCGCCGTACGCTTCCGGGATACGAACCCCGATCCAGCCGAGCTCGGCGCAGCGTTCGTAGAATTTCTGATTGTGCGCGTGCTCGTAGTGATTCGTGAGCTTGGCGCGCTGCTCCTGCGTACCGCACTCTTGCTTGCAGAAGCTGCGAATGGCCTGGCGCAGAGCGCGCTGCTCCTCCGTGTCCGACATGTTCGCTCCTGAGTGAGGTTCATTCCGCGCGCTCACGCTCGACGTCGTGGTCGCGCCGAACTTCACAGTGACAGCAAAGTCCAAGTCGCGCACATGGATACATGAACACCCGCAAACACCGCCGCTATCCGCGTGGATTCGCCGGAATGCCGAAGCTCAAGTCTCGAGCCGCTCGGACTCAGTCAACGGCGGAGCCGGTCACGCACACCCCGCAGCCAGGTCCGTTGGCCTCTTCACGCGCGTACGTGATGGTCAGTGCACGTTCGAAGAGCCGCGTTCCGTCGGCCGCGGTCACGACGAACGTCCACGGCTCCGCGTCGAGCTCCGTATGCAGCGCAGTGGTGTACCAGCGTCCTATGAGCCGAGTGGTCCCCTGCTCTTCGATCCAGCGGAATTCATCGGCATTCGGAGCGGTAAACTCGCGACGCTGCACGCTTTCACCCGTGGGGGGGTGCCCAGCGTTGCAGCGGAAGGTCGCGACAAACGTCGTTCCTGCACAGCGGGATCTCGAACGTGGCCCCACCGGGATCGAGCGGGTAACAGGCGAGCCGACCTACTTCTTGCCCGAGGCGTACACCTGATCGAACACGCCTTCGTCGTCGAAGTGGAGCGGCTGCGCTTTCGTCCAGCCGCCGAACTCCGCGTCGATCGTAAAGAGCTCGAGGGAGGGGAAGTTCGCCGCGTGCTGTTTGGCAATGGCTTCATCGCGTGGACGGAAGTAGTGACGCGCGGCGATTTCCTGGCCTTCCTTCGTGTAGAGGAACTCGAGATAGGCCTTGGCAATTTCGCGCGTCTTGTGTTTGTCGACGTACTTGTCGACCGCGGTAACCGATGGCTCCGCCAAGATCGAAACTGAAGGGTGGACGATCTCGAACTTGCCCTTACCGAGCTCGCGCACGGCTAGCAGCGCTTCGTTCTCCCACGCCAGGAGCACGTCGCCGATGCCGCGTTCCACGAATGTCGTCGTGGAGCCGCGCGCACCGGAATCGAGCACGGGAACGTTCTTGAACAGCTTGCCCACGAACTCCTTGGCTTTGGCTTCGTCCTTGTTGTGCTTGCGCAGCGCGTAACCCCAAGCGGCCAAATAATTCCAGCGCGCTCCGCCCGATGTCTTCGGATTCGGAGTGATCACTTTGATGCCGTCGCGGGTCAGGTCCGGCCAATCCTTGATGTTCTTCGGATTCCCCTGACGCACGAGGAAGACGATGGTCGACGTGTAAGGTGCGCTGTTATGGGGCAAGCGTTTCTGCCAGTCCGCCGGGATGAGCTGACCCTTCTTGTGCAGCGCATCGATGTCGTACGACAGCGCCAACGTCGCCACGTCTGCTTCGAGGCCGTCGATGATCGCGCGCGCCTGCTTGCCGGAGCCGCCGTGGGACTGGTTGATCTTGACGGACTGACCCGTCTTGGCTTTCCAGTGCTTGGCGAACGCTGCGTTGAAATCGGCGTAGAGCTCGCGCGTGGGATCGTACGAAACGTTCAGGAGCGTGACTTCCGTCGGGGCAGCACCAGTAGCGGAGCTCGACCTCTCTTGCTTCTTGCTGCATTGAGCGAGTGAGAGGGATAGAACGGCCAACAGGATCCACTTCAGACGCATGGTTATCTCCAGGCACGGCTCCGCGCGTCAGCGCGAAGGGTTTACAGAACTCAATCTCGGGGGTGAAATCGGCAAGCGTCTCTCACTCGCGTGCTCGATGCGCTCCACGATGTCGGCGACGGTGATCGCCTCGAGAACGCCGATCGTCGCGGCGTACAAGTCGGCCATCACCAGACGCACGCCGCAGGTGCTCTCGTCGACACAGCCGTCACAGCGGCGATACGCAGTCGGACTCAGGCAAGCTACCGGCGCGAGCGACCCATCGAGTGCTTCGATCACCGCAGCCACGGTGATGTTCGCGGGCGCGTAGCGCAACGAATAGCCACCGCCCCTGCCCTTGCGGCTTTCCAGCAAGCCGCTGCGACGTAGCTCGCGCAAGATCAGCTCCAGGAACTTGCGAGGAATGCCCTCACGCTCGGCAATTTCCGCGATGAGCACGGGCTGCCCCTCTTCGGCGCGCGCCAAATGGGTCAGCGCTTTGAGCGCGTACTTGGTTTTCATAGTGATCATGCCGGCTTTGGCTCGCGCTCTAATACCTACTAATTCGATAGGCTGACTTCTAAACGCTCACGCTTACGTTGTCAACGCTGTGTCTTCTTCTGTAGACGATTGACGCCTGCGGCTGTGGCATGAAAATCCACGGTTCTGCGTCCCAGAAGCCAGACGTATCCATTTTGATAGACAAACGTCTTGACAGTCAGAGGGTGCCAGAGCTACAAACCCTATCAAGTTGATAGGCTAAGTAGACCAGTTACTTCGTCTCACTGCGGTCGCCAATCCGGCGCCGCTTACAGGAGTTTTGGAATGCGTCGTTCGAGCAGACTTTTCGTTGCTGCAGCAGCGGCCGGGCTTGCCGGGTTTGCCGCCCGGGAAGTGCACGCGGCCCCTTGTTCGCAGCTGACCAATCCGGTGTACGGCGCCGGCGGCAGCGCCTTCACGCCGACCTTTCAGGTCGTGGCGCCGGTGTTGCTGCGCGCCAATCCTCCGATCACCCTCGTGTACCAGGATCCGTCGGCTTGCGACGGCTACGGACGCTTCGGTGATTCCCCGCAACCGTCGCTGACGGGCACTGCGCGCTTCTGGGACGCAAGCGGCACGGAGCAATCGTGCACCATCGAGACTTCGGAGAACATCAAGGCGCAGTTCTCGACCATGGGCAATTCGATCGCGCTCTGCCCGGGTCGCACACTGGCCAGTGACATCCGCGACTTCGAAGGTCCAGTGCAGACCGTCAATGTGATCGTGCCGGCGGGTTCATCCGAGAGCAGTATCAGCGCGCAAGCGCTGTATCACATCTTCGGTCTGGCGACGCCGGGTCAGGTCGGTCCTTGGGGAGACCGCCGGTATCTGGTGAAGCGCCGCGCCGGCTCGTTCGTGCACGCGTTCGTGGCGCAGGCGGCGGGTTTGCCGGTCGAGAGCTTCATAGCGGACACGGAAGTGACGACGAATCAAGCGACGTTGGTCGAGGTCAAGCGGATCGGTGCGTTGAGCGCCGCTGCACTGCAAGGCGCCCTCGGCTACGTATCGGGCCCGAACGCAGAGGCTGACGATGGCGTCCGGACGCTGGCTTATCAGCACGTCGGCCAGACCTGCGGCTATTGGCCGAACTCGACGGAGAACTCGCGCGACAAAGCCAACGTGCGCAATGGCCAGTACTACCTGTGGGCGTCGAATCATTTCTTCGCGCGCGTGGATGGT
>DATHEN010000165.1:0-2282 GCA_035318565.1 Polyangiaceae bacterium | reverse complement strand
GGTTCGTTTCCTTCCGGCCATCAATTTCTCCTCTCGCGCCCGGCGTCCTCGAGGTTCTGCTCGAGAGCAGTCACGATGAGCTCGGCTTCTGCCTGTTGATCGCGATCCCACAAATCGAGCACGAGCGGCGTCACACCGATCACACCCTTGTCGAAGGCTTCGGTGTCGGAGCCGGCGACCGCTCGGTGCTCGACACCCGGGCCGCCAATCCACAGGTACTCGCGGCCGCGCGGATCGTGTCTGAACTCGATCTCCTCGCGGTACACCCGAGCTCCGAGGCGGGTGGCAGTCAGCGGCCAGCTCGAGCCACCTGGGAAGTTCACGTTCAAGAGCAGCGGTTTCTTGAGCTGAGCGCCGAGCAGCGCTCGAACCAGCCGTGCCGCCATGGCACAGGCGGACGGTTGATCGGCGTCGTACGCTGCGGAGACGGCCATCGAGGTGACGCCCTTCAGCGCTCCCTCTCGCGCGGCGGCAACGGTGCCGCTGTAGAACACGTCGTCGCCCAGATTGACGCCGTGATTCAACCCGGAAACCACGAGATCGGGCCGGCGCGGCAGCACACGCCCTTTGGCGTGCAGCGCCACGTAAACGCAGTCCGCCGGAGTGCCATCCACGGAAAACAAGCCGGGCTCGCGTTCGTACAGGCGCAGCGGCCGGTGCAAGCTCAGCGAATGGCTCATGGCGCTTTGCTCCGATTCGGGCGCGCACACCACGACGTCGGCGATCTCCTGGAGAGAGCGCTGCAAAAGGACGATGCCCGACGCACGGTAGCCGTCATCGTTGGAGAGCAGCACCAAAGGCCGATTCACGGCAGGTGACTCTAATCCCTACTTGCGCGCTTTCTCTACGACAAAGCGAGGCCGAGGCCCGTCCCTCGCATCGAATCTCGAAACGGAGTAGAGTTTCGCCCGCAGCACGGGGTGAGTGCACAGTGGCGCCGTTGCGGGGAAAAACAGTCTTTACTCTGCCCGCGTGGGCGCCGCCCGCCGCCATTCTCGCCGTAGTGCTGCTCGGTTTTTGGCTGAGCCAACGCATGTCGGCAAAGCGAGCCAACGCCAACGCGACGCCCAGCGCGAGCGCGGAAAGTGCCGCGGATGCATACGAACTCGAGCGGCAGCACAGGGCACGGCGGGTTTGTGAGGAAACGGCTCAACGGATCACCCGTGGTGCCACGGTCAGCGCCGCGGACGTGGAAGGCTGGGTCGTCCAATTCAGGGCCGTGCGTCCCGAGCGCGCGGGAGCGCCCCGATCGGCCGCCGCGCTCGCAGCGTTCGTCCGGATCGAGAACGGCGCGCGCGGCCGCTTCGTTTGGCCCGAAGCAGGCGAGCTGGCGGCGCTGGATGGTCCGACCACGTTCGTAGAGCTTCGAGACGAAGCGGGCTCGAGCGGGCTTACCGGCATCACGCTGACGTTCTTCGGCCGCTACGTGTCCCCCTACTTCGTGGAAGAGGAACGTCCGATTTTCATGCAAGTGGCTGCGGCGCTGAGCGAGCAACTCGGCGCAAGGCACGCCGGGCTGTTCGCGCGCTGCGAGCACGGCCAGAGCCACTATCTCGGCGCCTGGTTCCGCGGCGAAACGTCCGCCGCCGGCGTTGCCGCGCTCGTCGTCTGGATGGGAGCTCACGCCGACGTGCCGTTCCTGGACGACGCACTGCTCGCTTCCGACGCGGGCAAGGCCTTCGATCCCGTCGCTGCTTTCGCGCCGCTCACCGAACAGGCGGCTCGCCTCGAGCGCACGAACATCGCTCGCATCATCGGCGAGCATGGCGGAATGATCTCCGGCAAGCCGGACGGCATCACGACCTTGAGCTTTCCCTTCCGCGACGGCAACCGCGCCACGCGCTCGAGCCTCGACCTCGCGCGCGCCCTCGGCGTAGCGCGCGTCTCAGCGCGTTAGCCGTCCCTGACGGCGCTCAGCTCGGCTTTGCGCCGAGCACTTTCTCGAGCTCGCCGCTCTGAAAGAGCTCCATCACGATGTCGCAGCCGCCGATGAAGCGGCCGTCCACGTACAGCTGCGGAATCGTCGGCCAGTTCGAAAACTCTTTGATGCCGTCGCGAATGCTCGGATCACTCAGCACGTTGATGTCGCGAAATTCCGCTCCGGAACGCTTCAAGATCTCCACGACCTTTGCCGAGAAGCCGCACTGAGGGAAGAGCTTGCTGCCCTTCATGAAGAGCACCACTCGGCTGCCCTGAAGCGTGTCCTGGATGCGCGTGCGCGTCGAGTCGTCCATCACTTGGCTCCGTTCATCTTCGCCCATGTTTCGGGCGCATACGTCTTC
>DATHEN010000164.1:0-2976 GCA_035318565.1 Polyangiaceae bacterium | reverse complement strand
ACGAACTCGCTCTCGAGCTCGAAAGAAACGCCGAATTCGTCCGCGTCGCCCAGGGTGGCGTCGATGGCGCGCTGCACGAGCGCCTTCAGCTCGGCGGCATCGAAGCGAAATTGCATGCGACCGGCCTCGATTTTTTCGATGTCGAGGATGTCGTTGATCAGGCGCACCAAGCGTTCGCTCTTGTCGTGAGCGATGCCCACGAGTCGCTGCACCTCGCTCGGTACTGGCCCGAGCACGCCTCCGGCGATCAAACCCAGCGAGCCGCGAATGGAGGTGAGCGGTGTGCGGAGCTCGTGGCTCACGGTCGCTACGAACTCGTTCTTCATGCGCTCGATGCGCCGGCGCTCACTGACGTCACGCAGCACGGCGACGAAAAAGCGGCGATCACCGGCGCGAATTTCGTTGATGGTGAGCTCGACGTCGATGACCGTACCGCGTTTGCTGCGCGCTTCGAGCTCCATGCTGCCGAGCCCGAGGCCGCTCCGCTCACCGTCCGGAGCAGAGCGCAACAGCTCCGCGTTGTACTTTTCATGGCTGTCGGAAGAAAGCACGAGCGCGAGCGTCTCGCCAATCGCTTCACCGGCCTCGTAGCCGAAGATACGCACCGCTGCTGGATTGAAAGAGGCGATGACCCCGTATTGATCCAGGATGATGATGGCATCCGAAACGCTGTCTACGATGGCGCGTGTCTGACGCTCACCTCGCATCACTTCACGTATGGCGGAGAGTGCACGCTGCTCCGAGCTCACGAGCTGCCGAATCAGCGGCGATACGTTGGAGCGCAGGAGCAACACGCCGCCGACGATCACGGCCAGAAGCAGCGGAAGCATGTGCTGCAGACGATTGGCGATCGGCGCGTACAGCTCGTCCGCATCGACTTTGAGCACCGCCCCGAGCGCTGCCTTGGGGAACGGCCGGTACGCTGCAACCACGGGCTTGCCGCGCGAATCCACGACGTCCGCGAGCACGCCGCTCTGGCCTTGCAAGGCGCGACCGATCGGCACCAGGTGATTTTGCCTCCAGAAGGGGCTGCTCGCGCCGCGCATGCCCAAAGTCCTGGGAAAACACAGCATGTTCTCAGCCTGTGGCGTGCACAGGTCGAACGTCGCCGATTTGCCCACCGCGCGCGGCCGCTCGAGCAGCGACGTGCTTTCCGGCAGGGCGACCCGAGCGCGCAGGATACCGAACGACTCGTCACCTTCGACGAGGGGAACCTCGAGCCGCGCGCTCAGCCCCTCGTGCCAGCACAGGCTCATCGGCGCTCGTGCCTCGAGTAGAACCTCGACTTTGCCGGGTTCGTCGTGGCCTAGCTCGGCCAGCACGCGCCCCGACGGGTCGACGACCGCGAGATAGCCATAGGAACTCGTGAACAGGCGCTCGAGCTCGGCGCGGATGTCAGGCTTTGCTCGAGTTCGAAGCGCTGCGCGCAAAGTCGGCTTGGCCGCCAACGCACGCGTCTGCTGGATTTGGCGCTCCAGCTCGGCTTCCATGCTGTCGATGCGAAATTCGAGGGCCAGGCTCAGCGCGCGACCGGTGGCCTGCTCACTCGCGTATTGCATCGACGAAAATCCCGCGATACCCGCGGTCAGGGCCACCCCCGTCAGAATGACCGTCGAGGTGATGTCGATAGCGCGGCGGCCGCGCGCGCTCTCGGCCTCTCGAAACGCGGGCAAACCCTGGCAAGCGTCGCGCAAGGCGAGCCCGAGCAGGAGCAGACCGACGGTCGTGTGCTGCGCCATGCGCGTCACGCGCAGCCAGTCGAACAGGAAGTCAAGGCGTAGCGCGTAACCTGCCGCACCTATCACCGCCAAGGCGCACAGCGAGGCGATCAGCACGCGCACCGCGAGCCGCAGCGAACGGCTGGCTCGGCGATGCATGATCAAGAGCACGAGCCCGGCCAGCACGAAAGCCACGCAGGTGCTCGGCGCCATTCTGCCCGGGTTGGGATTGGAGTCCACGAGCCAGGCGCGGCACGCGAGCGTGTCGATCCCGAGGTTCGTCCTGAGCACGTACTGCGAGAACACGAGCGACGACACCGCGATGGCGACGCCCGCGGTGATGCCGTGGAGCTGAGCGCGCCAGGACACGTGGCTCGGAACGAGCAGCGCGGCGCCGAACAGCGCGAACAGGAACGCGGTGTTGAACACCATGCCCATCATGCCCGGCAGCACCTGGACCATTGCCGGCACGCCCAACAGCCAGCCGGCCATCACCGACACGCCGAGCGCGAAAATGCAGCCTGCCAGCACCCGGCTCATCGGCTCGGGTCCAGTCAGCCAGCGGGCTAAGCCGCTCTGGTTCGACTCGGGGGCCATCGCACGGCTTAAAGCGGCCGATCCCCGCTCAAATTTAGACTCGGGCTGTATTATCCATTACTTACGCGCGCTTCCCCGCGCGGCCCGTATCACTCGCGACCAAAACGCAGCGCGACGCCTGTCCACGCGCGCGCGGCGTAAAGCGCATTCACGGCGACGTATGGGAAAAAGTAGAGCTCCAGACGGCCGAGGAGTGCGGCGTAGAGGATGTACGACGGATAGTGAATGAAGAACTTCGCGACCCGCTCGATGCCTCTCACGACTCGCGCCACGGGACTCGGGGGCGGCGCAGGCTCGGCGCTCGGCGGCGGCGCCGGTTGAACGATCTCGGGGCGGCGCTGAAAGGTGGTGATGGCAATGCCGGTGGCCAGAAACACGAGGCCGGCGATGCCCAACAGCAAGTAACGCGGGTCCTGCTTTTCGAGGAACAAGCGCACGGCGACGGCACCCAGGATCACGAACGCCTTGATCTCATCCATCAGAAAATCGAGCAGATGGCCGCGCGTCGATTGAATCCCCCGCCAGCGAGCCAGCATCCCGTCCACGCAATCGAGCACATACGAAAGCTGAAACACGATCACCCCGGCCAACACTCCGAAGTACCCGGGCAGGTACACGATGAGCGTTGCAGCCAACACCGCCACCACGAACGCGGCGAGCG
>DATHEN010000163.1:0-6590 GCA_035318565.1 Polyangiaceae bacterium | reverse complement strand
CCGCGTCTTTCGCAATTGGATTGCGTGGCGGCCGCGCGTCCTCGCCAGAGCATGCGCAGAGTACTAGCGCGAGCGGAAGGGCTACCCGGAATGTCATGGGACTACTCAGCGAACGGACATGAGTAGTTGACGCGCCAGTTCGTCAAGGTCGGTGTGTTCGGCGGACTGGCGGACGGGTTGAGTGCGGCGGTGATGCGCAGGTATTTTCGAGACTTCTCGCCAGCCAAGCCGAGCTCTTCGTCGATCGTGCGCGGTCCTGACGCCCAGGTCGGGGTGGTAACGGGCGGTGGCTGGGCGGTTCCCACGCCAACCAACGTTGCCGCAGGCAAACTGGCGAGGGTATCTGCAGACGCAGCGTGGAACGAAATCGAAGTACCGGTTGGAGTCGTAGACTGCCACTCGAAGAAACGCCACAGGATGAAGCGGCCCGGAGGACAGGTGGCTTCGTAGTCGCGAGTAAACACTGCGGGAGGGTAGAAAATGGCGGGTGGGGGGGGGACGCAGGTTCCGCTTTCACAACGCGAACCCGTGCCGAAGTTGCAGCATTGAGCGTCTGATGTGCACGTCTGGCCATCGGGAACGCACGCATTCGTGGACAGAGGCACGCAATGGCTTGCTGGCGGATTGGTGAGGGGCGGCGGATCCAGGCGGCAGGTTGCTGCCCCGGGTGCGTTGCAGCAATCCAGGTCCGTCTCGCAGCGGTTCGCGGCGCTCAAAGTGTTCGAGGCTGGGCGGCACGCATCGAGCACCCAATAACCGCGAGAGTTGCCGGCCAGCAGCTCCTGTCCCGGCAGATAGAACGCGGGATAACTCGGGTCGCTGCCGGGTGTGGGATTTTGGCCTACGGCAGCCACCCACAACTTCTTTGGGGTGGGCTGAGCGCTGAGGTCCTTGTAACGCGGGTCACTCCAGAAGGGATTGATCGTGGCCACGTTGCCATACAAGCGCCGTGACGTGAACACGACCCACGAGTAGCCGCCCACGACTTGAGGGTTCACGGTGGGTTCGTAATTCAGCTCCTGGTCGCTCGCGTGACCGGCGCTGTTGGTCGGCAGTCCTACGCCGTTCAAATTGGTGAGTTTTTGCGCGTTTGGAACCAGACCGGTGCTCACCCACCATAGCTCGGCGCGGGTGCCAGCATCTGCGCAACTTCCGCTGCCATCACACGTCGAACGCGTTCCGCCGAAGTCACGGCCGTTCCCAACCAACTCGCGCTCGAAAACGATGCCGTCCTGCCCCGTGGGCAAAAAGGAGGGCCAGACAGCGGTCGTATTCACGAGGTTGTACAAGGACGGTGTGTGCAGCACCCTGAAGTTTGAAAATCTCTTGGTGGCTGGGTCCATGCTCATGCTGGCCAGCGAGCGCTGGTTTCCGCTCGCCACTAGACTCACGTTTGCGAGCGGCGCGGACGTACCGGCATAGAAATTGAACGCCAGATTGGTGCCGTCGGGTGAAAAGACGGGCGTAGCGGCTTTCAACGTAGTCGGCAGATCGACCGTCGAAAGTTGAGCGCCGGCGGGCACCGAGTACAGCTTGCTGGTGAGCGCGCCGTTGTCGCTGCCTTGAAGGCCGCTCGAGCCTCCGCGTGGCGGACCGGCGTTGGAGAAGAGAAACGAACCGTCCGGCGAGAGCGCAGGCCAGGAGAAACGCCCGTCGTTCGTGCCGCTCATGAGCGTTTCGGCCGCGGGCCCAACGCTCAGGTCGTACATGGTGCTCGTCCAGTCGTTCGGCGTGAACCGATTGGTGATCAAGCGCGTGCCGTTGGCAGCCACGGAATGGCAAACCCGGCACCCGGTCCCGGACGTGCCGGTCGACGTGGCACCCGCCACTAGCACGGGTGCGGTGGCCCCGGGCTGAACGGCGAGCGTAGCCGCGCCGAAGCGCTGGCCCCAGGCGGTATACTCGTAGTTCTTGACGAGGTTCGTGCCGTACGAGTTGTAGTAAACCGTGCCTTTGAGTTGCCCGGTGGCAAAGCGAATCGTGCGCGACACCGCGGTTCTGACAGTACCGGAAACGATGCGCTGCACCGAAAAGGATGCGTCGTTGCCGACGGCGGTGTTCTCGAAGGCAAACCACACGTTTTGTGGAATATCCGCCCGCGGCTGTGCCGGTAGGGAGGGCGTCGGCTGTGCCTGCGACTCGGGGCGAATGGCGGACCAAGTGAAGGTTGCGGTACCCGTGGCTGGGTAGCGCAGCGTCACCTTGGCGGCGTTCGCGGCGCCGTTTGCACCGGTTGCCCATTGCACGAGCGGTGACGGCAAACCCAACGGAAAAACGGTGCTGGCGTACGGGTAGAGGATGTTCAGCGTGTCCGATGACGTGGAACCGTTGAACGAGGCAGCGGTGTAGCCGGAGGGAGCTTGACTGACATCCGTCGCGTCGATCACCACGCTGGCGGTAGCAGTCGCCTGAAACGCGCCGACGTACGCTTTGATCTGTATCGGCCCTGCAACAGGCGTGACGAGTTGCAACACCCCGGTCGAACTCAGGGTGGCGAGGTCCTGTTGATCGTGTGTCCAAACCGCGGGCACCGCCCCGGTATAGCAGCCGGCAGGGGTGAGCTGAGCCGAGAACGTTAGCGTCGAGGGTGCGAGTGGCGAGAGACTGGTGACCGTCAAAGTCTGCGTGGCCGGAGTGATTGTCAGGCCTGTGCACCGGACGCCGGCGTCACTGCCGATCTGCCTGACGAGCGAGATGCCGCTGTCTTGTATGTTCAAGCCGCTGTCTGCACCGGCATCGAGCCCCGACGGATCGTCCACGAAGCGCTGGCAGTACGGATCACAAGGATTGTCGACGCACGACTCGCTCGGACCGAGCGCGAGCGGCACCATGTGGGCTGCAGCAACGCCTGTCTGAGGTGTACCGCTGGTGATGCAGGCGCCCCACGTTCCTGCATTGCAGCTACGCTGTCCGACTGAACATTGCACGTAGTCGCCCGAACGCCGGAGCACCGTGGAACAGGCAGCGCTTTGGCCGGGTGTGCAGCTGCAGCCTTCTCGCGGCGACGTGCACGCCGAAGCCTCCGGGGTGTGCTGATCTACTACCCCGGCGTCACTGCTGGGAAGGGCACCGGGGGGAAGTTCATCCCCACAACCGATAGCGCAAAAGCCAAGCAGGACGAGGGTGCGTTTGAGTCTCAAGCCAAAGTGCATGGTGCACGGTTCCGCGGTCAAAGCGATGAACGGCCGACCCGCGATTAAGATTATGATCTTTTTTTGTTTGCGAAGCACTGGTCTATCGCAGGTCCGCACCACTCACGGAATAGGTGAGCAGCACCCGTTCTTCGGCGCTCGAGGTGCGACATTCGCGAAAGCCCTCGCTCGCCCCCCGCGGGTAGGGTCGAGTCGTGAAAAGTCGCGTCTGCTGGCATCATGTGAGCTAAGACCCGAGGCAGGTGATACATGAGCAAAACCGTCATGACCGATTCGGCACACGTGCTGCTCGACCGGCTGAATCTGGAGACTCTGGATAGGGACTTGTTCCGGGGCTTCAGCCCGGAGGATGGGCGCGCGCGCGTGTTCGGCGGTCAGGTCGCGGCGCAGGCGCTGATCGCTGCCTGCCGCACCGTGGAGGGGCGCATCGCGCACTCGCTCCATGCCTACTTTCTGCGGCCCGGCGATCCGAGCATTCCGATCATCTACGAGGTCGATCGAATTCGCGACGGCAAGTCGTTCACGACCCGCCGCGTCGTGGCCATCCAGCGCGGCGAAGCCATCTTCAACATGTCCGCCTCGTACCACGTGGACGAGCCCGGGCCTTCGCATCAAATTCCCATGCCCGAGGTGCCGCGGCCCGAGAGTCTGCCTTCGAACGAGGAGCGCCTGCGCGCCAGTTACGAGAAGACGGGGAGCCAGGTCTTCGAGATGCTGCAGCACCTGGAGCGGCCCGTCGACGTTCGCGATAGCGACCCATACGACTTCTTGGATCCGAAGCCCCGCAGCGGTCCGCACATGGCGTGGTTCAAGACGCGCGAGAGGTTGCCGGACGATCCGCTGCTTCATCAATGCGCGCTCGCCTACGCGTCGGATCTCTCGCTCTTGGACACGTCGCTCTTCCAGCACGGTCTCAGCTACTTCAAGCCCAACCTGTTCGCCGCCAGCCTCGACCACACCATGTGGTTTCACCGTCCATTCCGTGCCGATGAGTGGCTGTTGTACGTGACCCAGAGCCCGACCACGGGAGGCTCACGCGGCTTCAATCAGGGCAGCATCTTTACGCTGGATGGCACCCTCGTCGCCTCGGCGGCTCAGGAATGCCTGATGCGCGTCGTGTCCGATCGCAGCGGGAGATGAACACCGCGCTGCCGTGGCAGAGCTCGCATGCAGAGAGCGCCCTGGGACCCTGGCTCTGGAGTCCGGCCAAGGATCTGGCGGTGTTCGGCGGCAGCGCGCTGTTTGCTCTGGGCGTGCTGGTGGCGGGGCAGGTGCTCGGCATCGCCGAGGCTGAGCTGCCGGAGTGGGGCTTCATAGCGTTCATTCTCTGCATCGACGTGGCGCACGTGTACTCGACGCTCTTTCGCACGTACTTCGATCGAGCGGAGCTGCGGCAACATCCGCTGCGCTATTGGGTGATTCCCTTCGCGGTGTATGCGGCGGGGGTGCTCCTGTATCTGCACGGCGCATCGACCTTCTGGCGGGTGCTGGCTTACGTGGCGGTGTTTCATTTCGTGCGCCAGCAGGTCGGCTGGGTCGCCGTGTACCGCGCCCGCGCTGGAAATGCGGGGCGGGTGGACGTCTGGACGGACAACGCGGCGACCTATGCCGCTGCGCTGTATCCGATCGTGGAATGGCACGCCCGCCTCGATGACCGGCGCTTCGCCTGGTTCATGAGCGGAGACTTCATGGACGTTGCGTTCTGGGCGGAGCGCGCCGCGCCGTATGCGCGCACGCTGTGGATCTTGGCCCTGTGTGCGTTTGCTCTGCGCCAAGTGCAGCTGGCGTTCTCGGAGCGTCGCATTCAGATCGGTAAGATCTGCGTGGTGTCGAGCACGGCTGCGCTCTGGTACGTCGGCATCGTGGCCACCAACAGCGATTTTGCGTTCAGCGTCACGAACGTGATCGCGCACGGTGTGCCGTACTTGGCGCTCTTGTGGGCGTACACACGCGAGAGACGCCGGGAGGCGCCCGAGAGCCTCGGATCGCAGCTGGCGGCGGGAGGAGTCGGCGCGTTCGCTGGTGTGGTGCTGGTGCTCGCGTTCGTGGAAGAGCTGCTCTGGGATCGGCTGGTATGGAAGGAGCGGAGCTGGTTCTTCGGTAGCAGCGAGGTCGAGCTCGGTGCGCTGGCTCTGGCGCTGCTGGTGCCGCTTCTGGCCTTGCCGCAAGCCGTGCACTACGTGCTCGACGGATTTCTTTGGCGTCGCGGCGACACACGGCGGCGCCGAGCGCAGCGGCGCGCGCTGGGTTTTTCGGACTGAACTGCGGTCGCGGGGCGGTTCGACAGCGGCCGCCAGCAGCGTTATGAAGCTTGCATGAGCAGTTCACCTGCGGACGCCGCCGGCGGGGAGAACGCGCTGCTCTGGCAGCCGAGTGAGACCGTTCGAGCCGAGAGCGCGATCACGCAGTATCTCGCGTGGCTCGCGCAATATAAGGGCCTGCAATTCGCCGACTATGCGGCGCTCTGGCAGTGGTCGGTGCGCGACTTGTCGGCGTTTTGGCAGTCGATCTGGGAGTTCTTCGGCGTTCGCTCGCACACGCCCGGGCGCGCGGTGCTGGAAGACGCGCGCATGCCGGGGGCGCGCTGGTTCCCCGGCGCGGCTTTGAACTACGCCGAGCACGCGCTCGCGCGTAGAGACGCGAACCCCGCCGTCGTGTACCGCAGCGAAGACGGCGTGCGCAGCGAGCTGAGCCGTGCCGAGCTCTTCGAGCGTGTGGAGCGCGCCGCTTGTGGATTGCGCAGGCTCGGCGTGCAAAAGGGCGATCGCGTCGTGGCGTTCATGCCGAACGCGCCGGAGACGTTGATCGCGTTTCTGGCAGCGGCGAGCCTGGGCGCCATCTGGTCGAGCTGTTCACCGGAGTTCGGGGTGCAGAGCGTGCTCGATCGCTTTCGTCAAATAGAGCCGAAGCTGCTGCTGGCCGTGGACGGCTACGTGTACGGCGGCAAGCACTTCGATCGCAGCGAAGCGGTGAGCGCGATCCAGAGCGGGTTGCCCACGCTCGAGCACACCGTGGTTCTGAGTCGAGTGGGCCAGCAGCGGCTCGCCGCCACGGGCAAGGCGCTCTCCTTCGATGCGCTGCTTTCGCGGCACGAGCCCCTCGAGTTCACGCCCGTGCCGTTCGATCATCCGCTCTGGATCCTGTATTCGTCGGGCACCACGGGTCTCCCGAAGCCGATCGTGCAAGGTCACGGGGGCATTCTGCTCGAGCACTACAAGGCGCTCGCGCTGCACTGCGATCTCGGAGAAAAGGACCGTTTCTTCTGGTTTTCGACCACGGGCTGGATGATGTGGAACTTCTTGATCAGCGGGCTTTTGGTGGGCGCCACGGTGGTGCTCTACGACGGAAGTCCCGCGCATCCCGATCTCGGCGCGCTGTGGAGGCTCGCGGAAGAGGAGCGGCTCACGTACTTCGGCACCAGCGCGCCGTTCCTCTTGT
>DATHEN010000162.1:0-3107 GCA_035318565.1 Polyangiaceae bacterium | reverse complement strand
CGCTCGTGAAAAACCCCGAACAGCACTTGCCGAGCGCCACGATGCAAGCTCCGGTAAGCGTCGCCGCATCGATGATCACATCGGGCTTGAGCCGGCTGGCGTACGCCAGAGCGTCGGCAAGGACGAGCCGTCCCTCGGCGTCCGTGTTGATGATTTCGACTGTCTTGCCGTCCAGCGATCCAAAGATGTCGCCCGGGCGATAGGCACTGCCGTCCGGCATGTTCTCGGCGGCGCCGATGATCCCGTGCACCTCGACGCCCGGCCGAACCACGCCCACGGCAGCGAGCAGACCGAGCACCGCAGCCGCACCACCCATGTCGCTTTTCATCTCGCCCATGCCGGGCGCGGGCTTGATGCACAAGCCGCCCGAATCGAAGGTCAGACCTTTGCCGACGAACACGAGCTTCTTCTTCGCGCCGCGGGGAACGTAGGACATGTGGATGAAGCGCGGCTCGTTCGTGCTGCCTTGCGCGACCGCGTAGTGCAGCTTCATGCCGGCAGCTTTGATGCCCTTCTTGTCGAGGACGCGGATCTTCAGCTTGTGCTTCTGAGCGATGCTCTGGGCGAGCGTGGCGAGCGTGGCCGGCACGAGCTCGTTCGGTGGTTCGTTGATGGCATCTCGCGCGATGCACACGGCATCCGCAACGGCCTGACCGAGCTTGAGCGCGCTCTTGTCGGCCGGTGTAGCGCGCCCCTCGAGCTTGTAGACCGTGACCTGGCCGAGCTGGGTCTTCGGCTTGCGATCCCCAGTAAAATACTTCGAGAAGCGATACGCTCCCAGCACGACGCCTTCGGCCGCGGCGCGCAGCTCGGCACCCGGCGGTAACACGAGCGCCAGCGAGCTCGCGTTCGCACCGGCGGCGGCGCGTGCTGCCGTGGCCGCGTAACTTCGCAACTGGACGGGGTCCCCTTCGACGTCCCCGATCCCGAGCACGAGCACGCGCGGCGCCTTCAATTTGCCGAGCGTCAAGAGCTCGAGCAGCTGCTCTGGCTTGCCCTTGAACTCGCTGCGCCGCGCGTGATCCCCTAGCGCGCCGCCCAAGGCGCGATCCACGGCCTTGAAAACGTCCTGCTCATCCAGTGGTGCGGACGTCGCGAAGACAGCCAGGACATCCGTTTTTGCAGCGAGGTAGTCAGCCGTGACGAGCTGAATTTGCAGGGCCATTGTCCTGCATAGTGCCACTCCCGGTGCGGCAGGTTCAAGCTCCGCGGAGGGCCGAGAGCGTTCTTACGCGCGGCTAGCCTTTGTACACTGCGATGATCTTTTTCAGGAGATCGAGGCCGTCCGCGCGAGCTCTCTGGAAGGCGTTGCGACCCACGATCGAGCCGAAGCCACCGCCCTGATTGATCTGGCGGATCTCGTCGACGACTTCTTCCGTTCCCTTGGCGGGACCGCCGGAGAAGATCACGATGCGCCGGCCGTTGAAGGCCGATTTCACGCAGTAGCGCACGCGATCCGCGAGCGTTTCGACGGGAATCTTCGCCTTCTCGAAGGCTTTCTTCGCTTCGCCTTGTTCGATGTGTGAAGTTGGCGGCTTGATCTTGATGATGTGCGCGCCGAGCTGCGCGGAGATCTGCGCGGCGTAGGACACGATGTCGATGGCGGTCTCGCCGTCTTTGCTGATGCCGGAGCCACGCGGATACGCCCAGAGCACCGTGGCCAGCCCCTTGCTCTTCGCCTCCAAGGTCAGCTCGCGGAAATCCTCGTACATGACGTTGCGCAGCTCGGAGCCGGGGTAAATCGTGTACCCGATGGCACAGCAGCCGAGGCGGAGGGCGTCATCCACGGAGCCGGTGATGGCAGAACAGGGCTCGCCTTTGGATAGGCTGTCGCTGTTGTTCAGCTTCAGGATCAGCGGAATCTGGCCAGCGAACTTGGCTGCGCCCGCTTCGATAAAACCGAGCGGCGCCGCGTAAGCGTTACAACCGGAGTCGATGGCGAGCTGAAAGTGGTAGTCCGGATCGTGCGCATCCGGATTCACACCGAAGGAGCGCGCGGGCCCGTGTTCGAAGCCTTGATCGACCGGTAGGATCACGAGCTTGCCAGTGCCGGCCAGTGCGCCGGTCGTGAGCAAGCGCGCCAGCTGCGTGCGCGTGCCTGGGTTGTCCGACGAGTACCAGGAAAGGATTTCCTTGACGCGATCCGTAAAAGCCATGGTCTCTCCGAGTGACTGAGCCGATGAATCCGAGCTCGGGTTGGGCTCCAAGCACCGCCCGCGCACAACCAGCTTGAAGGCTGGCCCGGAACGTAGATCCATACGGGCAGACCCGCAACGGAAACGGCACCCCCGCGGGTGACTTTCAACGAAAGACCCTGACTCATGACCTCGCCTTCCTGGAACCCACCGGACAGCTCCCAAGTCGGAGCCACGCTCGAGACCTTCATCCTGGAGGGTATGTTTCAAGTGCCCGGCGCGACGGGAACGTTCACCGCGCTACTGAACCAAATCAGCCTTACCGCCAAGCTGATTACGGGTCGGGTGCGCAGCGCCGGTCTGGCCGACATTCTCGGCTACACGGGCGAGACCAACGTGCAGGGCGAGACGGTGCAGAAACTGGATATCATCGCGAACGAAACGATGATCGCCTCCCTGCGCAGGCAGGGACATTGCGCCGCTCTGGCCAGCGAAGAGCTCGAGGAGCCCGTGTACTTCCCGAAGGCGACGGGCAACTACCTGGTCGTCGCGGATCCGTTGGACGGATCGAGCAACATCGACGTGAACGTATCGATCGGAACGATATTCGGGATCTTACGTCACGACCGCAGCAAGGGTCCGCCCACGCTCGAGAGCTTCATGCAACGCGGGCGCGACTACGTGGCGTCGGGTTACGTCATCTACGGATCTTCGACGGTCCTGGTCCTGACCACCGGCAAGGGTGTGCACGCGTTTACGTACGACCCGACGGCAGGCGAGTTCTTTCTTTCGCACGAGAACATCCGCTGCCCGACCAAGGGCAGTATCTACTCGGTGAACGAGGGCAACCAATCGCGCTGGAGTGAAGGTGTGAAGCGCTGGGTCGCCCACGTGAAGGATACGGACAAGGCCAGCGGACGGCCGTACTCGCATCGTTACGTGGGTTCGCTGGTAGCGGACGCTCACCGCACG
>DATHEN010000161.1:0-3700 GCA_035318565.1 Polyangiaceae bacterium | reverse complement strand
ACCGAAGCGGCGCTCGGGCGTTGGAACACAGGCGTCTTTGACAGGTTGGACCGGCTCGTCTACTCGACCTTCATGAGCGCGATGGAAGCTTCGGGGCGTGCGGTGTTCGGCTCGTGGATCGCGAGCGGTGCCATGGCGCTGACTCTCACGACTCTCGCCTGCGGTCCCACGAATCCGCCGGGAACGGGCGGCACCGGGGGAGCTGGGGGCAGCAGCGGAAGCTCGGGCAGCAATCAATGTTTCGGGATGGAGCTGCCGCCGCGGGCGCGGGCGTACTCGGCGCCGGGTCCAGCTTCGCTCGAACCGTATGCAGTCAGCGGGGGATTCCGCACCGCCGAGCCCGCGGCCGCCGGGTTCGACCCCGCGAAGCTGGAAGCGGCTCTGTCGTTCACGATTCCGCAGGCGACTACCAAGGGCATTCTCGTGCTCCGCAAGGGCTACATCGTCGCGGAGCGCTACATGAATGGCTTCACGGCTACGACTCGCCAGGAGAGCTACTCGGTCGCCAAGGGCTTCACGAGCGCGCTGATGGGCATCGCCATCAATCAGGGTTTGATTCCGAATCCCGATCACCGCGCGTGCAACGCGTACCCCGTGGAGTGGCCGTGCGCGAATACGAGCGATCCGCGCAGCCGCATCACGGTGCGCCACCTGATGAACTTGCAGGCCGGCTTCCAGTGGAAGGAAGACTGGCGCAGCACCGCCAACTTCCTCGAGAACGATACGATTCGCGGTGGAGCGAACCTGATCGACTTTGCGCTTCCCAGGCCGTCCGTAGCCGAGCCCGGCACGGTGCAGCGTTACTCCACGGCAGACCCCGCGCTGCTTTCTGGGGTACTCCAGGGTGCAGCGGGCAGGACCGCGCTCGACTACGCAAGGCAAGTGCTGTTCGGCCCGCTCGGGATCACCAACGTGAGCTGGAGCAGCGACCCGAAGGGACGCACCACCACGCAAGCGGGTCTGCAGCTCACGATGCGCGACTACGCGAAGTTCGGTTACCTGTATCTACGGGGCGGTAAGTGGGACAACACCCAGATCGTTCCGCAACCCTGGGTCGACCTGACCACCAAGCGTGTCGACGTTTGTCAGGATCGTTATCGCTACCTCTGGCACACCAATCCGCCGATTCGTCTCGGCTCGTACGATCCCGCGTGCTCCGATTTTCCGAACTGCGTTCCACGCACGCTCACCGACCTTCCTGCCGACGGCTTCTTTGCCGAGGGCGTGTTCGGGCAGTTCATCTTCATCTTTCCGTCGGCGGATCTCGTCGTGGTGCGGCTGGCCCAGGATCAAATGGGATCCGAGTTCTGGGACGACTACGCGCGCGGTTTCATGACTCGCGTCTTCGACGCGATCACGAGCTGACGAGAAAAGTCCGCTCTCACGCTTCAGCCTCAGATTGAGACAGGCGCACGGCGCCATTGCGCCGACTCGGTTGGCGCACTCCAGCGCACCTTTCTGAGCTCGCTGCGCGCTGCTGTTTTTGCGGGAGATTCGTGGCTCAGCGTGCGATCGAGTCGCGCTCTGAACGAATCCTTGCCTGCTGAGCCTCAGCTCGAGCGACTCCATCCAGAGCACGTTTGATCCGCGATCGAGGATCGAGCGAAGCGAGAAAGTTATACGAGTTGACCTGATGTGTTTCGATCTGGAAAATAAGAACGGTTCTGTTCTGTTTGCGAACGGCTCCGCGGCGAGTCGGACCCGTTCCGCTGACCCGACCCATTCAACGTCACGAGGTGATCGATGAGTTCGCTGCCGGAAGCCCATGAGGCCCGAACAATTCGCGCTGATCGGCACGTTGTGCGGTCGCGTATTCTTGCCGCTGGCGCGCTGGCAGCGCTGCTCGGCGCCTGTACGGCGAACATCCCCGCCGGTGGCGCGGGAGGCGCGGCTGGTGCGGCTGGCAATGGCAGCGGCGTGGGTGGCGGCGTCTCGGGCGGCGGCAGTTGCCCCACCTGTCCGCCCACCTGCACGGACTGCGGGCCCGGCTCGACCGCGCAAGGCCTCGGCTGGAGCACGCGCTTTCCACGCCTGAGCCACAAGCAGTGGGAAAACACGACACGCGATCTGCTCAAGCTCGACCGCGCGAGTGGGTTGTCCGGATCGTTCACGCCGGACGCGTCCACGCGCTTCGACACCAACACCGAAGAGAACGAGATTACCGCCAATCTGAGGAACGACTACGAAATCGCCGCCGAGGCTCTGGCGAAGCAGGTCGCGCGCACGCCCGCCGCGCTCGCCAAGATCATGCCGACCGCGACGGGTGACACGCAAGCCAAAGGCCGCGCGTTCGTCACCGCGTTCGGCAAGCGCGCGTTTCGGCGGCCGCTCGCCACCGAAGAAGTCACGGCAATGACGGCGCTGTTCATGAAGGGCGCTCAGCTTCTCGGCGGGGACGCAGTGATCGCCGGCGCGGAGCTCACGCTGCGCGCGTTCCTGCAATCGCCCCATCTGCTGTATCGGGCGGAGAGCAGCACCACGTCGCAAGACAACAAGATCTGGTTGAGCGGCTACGAGGTGGCCACGCGCTTGTCGTATGCGCTGTGGAACACCATGCCGTCCGACGCCCTGTTCACGGCCGCCGAGGCCGGGGAGCTCAAGGACGCGGCGGGCGTGGAGCGCTGGGCGCGCACCATGGTCGATGACCCGCGCGCCCAGGAGATCGTCGTCTCTTTCCACGAGCAGCTGTTCCGCGTGTCGGGCTACGGCACCACCCTCAAGGACGCACGGCTGTTCCCCACGTTCACGCGTGACCTCGAGCCCATTCTGCAGAGTGAGGCGCGCTTGTTTTTCGATGACGTGACGAAAGCCGGTGGAGGCATCCGCGACATCCTGACGAAGCCCGTCACCTTCGTGAACAACCGCACCGCGCCCTTCTATGGGGTTACGGGCAGCTTTACGGCGGCCATGCAGCGCGTGGACCTGAACGCGCAGCGGCGCGCCGGCATCCTCACGCAGCTCGGCTTTTTGGCGAAGAACGGCGGACTGGTGCAGTCCGATCCGATTCACCGCGGCGTGCTCATCAACTTGAACGTGCTGTGCGAGAAGATCGTGCCGCCGCCGGTGCTGCCGCCGCTGCCGGAGCAGCAGCCGGGTCAGACCAACCGCGAGCGCATCGACAACCATACGAAGGAATGCGGCAAGGGTTGCCACGATACGCGCATCAATCCGATCGGCTTCGCGTTCGAGCACTACGACGCCATCGGCGCCTGGCGCGACACGGACAATGGCCTACCGGTGAATTCGTCGGCCACGTACAACCTGGATGGCCAGGCGTTGACGTACAACGACGCCGTCCAGCTCTCGCAGAAACTCGCCGAGACCCGCCGCGTGCACGATTGCTACGCGACGAACTGGCTCGAATACGCATTGGGTAGAAAGCTCGTGGCCAGCGCCGAAGGTGGAACGGTGAAGATCGTCGCCGATGCATCGATCGGCGGTGCCGGAGCCAAGGCCCTGCTCGCCAAAATCACGACCCTCGACACGTTCCGAGCGCGCCCTGTGGAGGTTGCACCATGAATCGGGTAATGCTGAACCGAAGACTGTTTCTGCGCGGTGCGGGCATCGTCGTCGCGCTGCCGCTGCTCGAGAGTCTGCCGGAAGGGAAAGTAGCCAGCGCTCAGGCCGCTACGCCTTTCAAGTACGGCATCTTCGTTCGTCAAGCGAACGGCGTGCAGCAGAAGAGCGGCAACGAGCCGGA
>DATHEN010000160.1:0-11294 GCA_035318565.1 Polyangiaceae bacterium | reverse complement strand
ACGGTGCTGGTCAACGCGGCGGCGAGCAACCTGCGTCGCCCGCGCGTGGCGATCCCGATCTTCATCACCAGCATCGTGGTGTGGCTGTTCGAGTCGGCGATGTTCGCCTCGCTCTTCGCGGCTCTCGATCTGCCGATCTTGCCGTTGCCGGCGATCATCGTGATGAGCGTGACGAACCTCGGGATCCTCGCGCCGTCCACCCCGGGTTTCATCGGCACGTTTCACTATTTTTGCTCCGAAGCCATGATCGCTCAGGGCGTCGCGCCGGAAATCGCGCTGGCGTATGCCGTGATCGCCCACCTGACGTTCTTCGTGCCGATCACGGTGTGGGGTGCGCTCGCCGTGCTGTACTACGGCGTGCAGGTGGGGGATGTTGCTGCACTCGCGCGTTCGGCGCGCGCGCCTTCCGCGATTCGCGAGCTGCAGGGCGTCAAGCTGCAGGTCATCGCGTCCGGCGAAAGCGTCGAAGCGCCTGCGCCGGCGTCGCCCTTCATGCGCAAGCTGGTCGAGGCGATCGTGGCCGTACCGGGTGAGCCTCCGGCAGATCCGCGCATCGTCGACGAGGCAGCGCAGTTCACGAGCGAGGAGATCGGCTCGCTCGAGCGCCGCCTGCGCGTGGCGTTCGCGCTCGGCATGCTCACATTCCGCATCTATACGCGCCTGCGTTTTTTCCGCTCGTTCGAAGCGCTCGATCTGGATCGACGCCAGGCTGCCGTGAACGCCTGGGCCTACGGGCGCGTGCAACTGTTCCGCCAACTGTTCCGGCCGGTGCGCAGTCTGTGCCTGTTGGCGTTCCACGAGCTTGCGGCGGAGGGCACGCGCGGTCAGAAGGTTCCCTTGAGGCTCGTGGCGCATGGCTGACCGAAAGACGCAGGTTCTCATCATCGGCTCGGGGGCGGGCGGCGCGGTCACCGCGCACACCCTGGCCGGGGCGGGCTTCGACGTAACCGTCCTCGAGGAGGGCGCGCGTCACGGCGTAGAGGATTACGGCAAAAATCCGCTGGAAGGCATGCGGAATCTCTACCGTAAACGCGGCATGACGCCGATTCTGGGCATGGTGCCGATCGGCTACGTCGAGGGCGCGTGCGTGGGGGGCAGCACCGAGATCAACAGCGGTTTCTGGCACCGCACCCCACCTTCCACCTTGCTGCGCTGGAAAGCTCAGTACGATCTCGACGCCACCCCCGAGGAGCTCGCGCCGCACTTCACGTGGGCCGAAAACATGCTGGGTGTATCCACCTATGGGCGCGCGTTGCCGAAGAGCAGCGAGGTGTTCGCCAAGGGCATCGCCGCGATGGGCTGGTCCGGCCAAGAAGTGCCGCGCGCCGCCTCGCGCTGCCAGAGCACGAACGCCTGCGCATCGGGCTGTCCGACTGGCGCGAAACCCGGCATGTCGCGCAGCGTGCTTCCTCAGGCCGAACAGTTCGGCGCGAAGGTTCTGACGCGCTGTCGTGCACACCTGCTCTTGAAGCGCGGCTCGCGCGTCAGCGGTGTGCTCGCCGAAATCACGCACGAGGACGGCCAGCGTGAGTTCGTGCGCATCGATGCAGACTGCGTCATCGTGTGTGCTGGTCCCACGCAAACGCCGCTCGTTCTGCGACGCAGCGGTATCCGCTTCCACGTGGGAGCAACATTTCAGATTCACCCCATGCTCAAGGTCGTGGCTCGATTTCCCTTCGAGATCGACGCGCACGAGAGCGTGCTGCCACTCTTGCAGGTCAAAGAGTTCTGGCCGGACATTTCGCTCGGTGGGGCCTTCTTTTCGCCCGGACACCTGGCCATGATGCTCAGCGACAACTGGCTCGAGAGCCGGCATCACATGCGCGATATCCGGCGCATGGCCGCCTACTACGTCGCTGTGCGCGGTAGCGGGCGCGGCCACGTCCGCACGCCCACGTTCGGCAATCAGGGCATGTGCGTGTACGAGCTGTCCCGCAATGATTTACAGTTTCTCGCGAAGGGGCTCGGGCACCTGGCCACGCTGTTGCTCGCCGCGGGTGCGGAGGAAGTGCATCCCACGGTGCAGGGCCTCGGCCCGATCCGCACGCAGGTAGAAGCCGTGCGCTGGCTCGACGAGCTCCTGCCCGCGTCCAAGTTGAGCCTCACCACGGTGCACGCCTTTTCCACGTGCCCCGCAGGTGAGCGGCGGGATCGAACCGCTCTAGATTCGTTCGGCCGAGTTCATGATTTCGAGAACCTGTACGTGAATGATGCCAGCATGTTGCCCGATTCACCCGGTGTGAATCCGCAGGGCAGCGTGATGGCTTTGGCGCGGCGCAACGCCTTGCGCCTGAAGGAGACATTGCAGTGACGATAGCGCTGGTTACCGGAGCTCCGGGTTGGCTCGGCACTCGCCTCGTGGAGTGCTTGGTGCAGGGTATGGAAGAGGTGTCGGATCTGACGGCGCCGCTCGGCGAACGTGAGGTGCGCTGTCTGGTGCTGCCCGGAATGGATGTGCGGGAGCTCTCCGGCATTTCTCCGCGTGTGCGCATCGTGCACGGGGATCTCGCGGACCCCGCTTCGCTCGATGCGTTCATGAAGGGTGCGCGCGGCGCCACGTTGTTTCACGTGGCCGGTGTGATCCACCCCACGCAGGGCACGAAGCAATTCTACACGGTGAACGTGGAGGGCGCGCGTCGCTTGATCGAGCTCGCCAAGCGCGAGCAAGTGCGCCGCTTCGTCCATGTTTCTTCGAACTCGCCGATCGGCACGAACCCGCGCAACGATCACTTGTTCGACGAGAGCTCGCCCTACAACCCGTACATGAAGTACGGGCACAGCAAGATGCTGGCCGAGCAGCTCGTGAACGCCGCCGGGCGCGAGACGGCGCTCGAAACGGTGATCATCCGGCCGCCGTGGTTCTATGGGCCGCGCCAGCCGGATCGGCAGAAGCTCTTCTTCGAGATGGTCCAGAGCGGCAAGGTGCCGATCGTGGGCGACGGTGAAAATCGCCGCTCGATGGCCTACGTCGACAACATCTGTCAGGGCCTCTTGCGTTGCGAGCGCGTCGACGCGGCACGCGGCGGCACGTACTGGATCGCCGACGAGCGTCCCTATTCGATGAACGAGATCGTCGACACCATCGAACGCGTGCTCGAACGGGACTTCGCGCTGCCCGTCGCGCACAAGCGCATGCGCCTGCCGGGCATCATGAGCGAGGTGGCGTGGCTCGTAGACAAGACGCTACAAACGCTCGGCCTCTATCATCAAAAGATCCACGTGCTCTCCGAGATGAACAAGAGCATCGCCTGCTCCGTCGAAAAGGCAAAACGCGAGCTCGGCTACCGCCCGCACATCGCGCTCGAAGAGGGCATGCGCCGCTCCATCCTCTCGCTCGGTATGGGCACGCCCCAATTCGCACCCCCCTCCGCGCGCGCCGTCCCTCGCTCGGCGAATGGCGCCCTCGCTGCTCACTGACGGCGCCCTCGTCCCAAGCTTGTACCGGCCGAGTGAGCTGACAGCTTCCCTTTGCCGCCAAGTCGCCAAGCGCGCCA
Organism: Polyangiaceae bacterium; assembly: GCA_035318565.1. Classification (GTDB taxonomy): domain Bacteria; phylum Myxococcota_A; class Polyangia; order Polyangiales; family Polyangiaceae; genus DATDJP01. Next base: position 7,800 of record DATHEN010000160.1, on the reverse strand, counting down.
AGACCTCGCCAGCAGATTTATTGGGTTGAACACTGTGCCGCTCGGCACGTCGATCAAACGACGCGATACGTGACTGCGTCCGTCGTTTGATCGACACGCAGCGCCGCTGAACGTTCAACCTCAAGATCTCTTGGCGAGGTCTTGGCGAGGTCTTGGCGTTCTGTTGGCGACTTGGCGGCTAAGATTGGCGGCTAAGAAAGGTGACAGCCGGCAAGGCACGACGGACGGGGATTGAGCTCGACCGCGGCACCCTGGTGACCGCTAACGAGGTGGCGCTCTCACGAGGGGCCGGCCAGTTCGTTTTTTGCGCTTTCGGAGATGGCGATGACGGCGGGGTGCTTGAGGCGGCGGTCCACGGTGATGGCGTAGAACCGCTCGCGGACACCGTCGGCTGTGCCGATGGCTTTGACCCGGTACTGGCGCTCGACCTCGTCCACGATGACACTGGGCGCCGCGAACACCCCGGCACCCTCCTGCCCGAACGAGTTGAGCAGTGCACTGTCGTCGAACTCGCCCACGATGCGCGGATGGATCTCCAGCGTTCGAAACCACTGTTCGAGCGAGCGGCGCATCGACGTATTCTCGGAGGGTAGCAACATCGGCGCGCCATCGAGCGAGCGTGGAAAATCACGCTTGTAGGTGCTGGCTAGACTCGGCGCCGCCAGGAGCGTCACGGACGACTCACCGAGCAGGTGATTGAAAGCGCGTACGCTCACGGTGTTCCCGACCGGCGCGTCGGAGAGCACCACGTCCAGCGTGTGCAGCGCGAGCTCCGCCAGCAGGCGGTCGGGCTTGGCCTCGCGGCAGATGATGCGAACCGGCTGCGCGAGCTGCTGGGCCGGTAAGAGCAGGCGCAGCGCGATGAGTTTCGGCAAGACGTCGGCGACGCCGACCATCAAGCGCAAAGGGCGCCCGGTGGGCCGACCGCGAATCGTATCGAGCAGCTCGTTCCCGAGCGAAAAGATCTCATCCGCGTAGCGGTAGGCGATCTGGCCGACTTCCGTGGGGACTAGCCGGCGGCCTTGTTTCTGCAGCAGTTGCTCGCCCAGCGCGGCTTCGAGCGCGTGAATCTGCTCGCTGACAGTCTGGTGCGAAAGCCTTAACTTCTTGGCTGCCGGCGCGAGCCCACCCTCGCGCACGACCGTCCAGAAGTAGAGGAGATGGTGGTAGTTCAGCCATTCCAAAGCGGTACTCCGCGGCAGCGTGTCGGAAAAACCGACATATAGCGCGAAAACTTCCTGCTGGTCCGGCATTTCGCGAATGCGCATTCTAACCCCCGTCGAGCCCACTCACGGGATCGAACGAAGCTTGGAAGGAAGCTGCTGCCGTGCTCGTTCGAGCAGCACGGGGGAATGACGTGTCAAAGCCATGAAGAACCAGATCAAAACGATTGTGCTGCTGGGCGCGTTGTCAGCGCTCGTCGTGGGCGCCGGCCGCGCCCTGGCACCCAGTTTGACGTACGTTTTCGCGGCGATCGCCGTGCTGATGAATCTGTGCGCGTACTTCTTTTCCGATCGCGTCGTGCTGGCGATGCACCGCGCGCGCGAAGTGAGCCCGAGTGAAGCCCCGGAGCTCCACGAGATGGTGGACGAGCTGGCTGCGCGGGCGCGCATTCCCAAGCCCCGCCTGTTCGTCATCGCAGAGGAACAGCCGAACGCCTTTGCGACCGGCCGAAACCCGAAACACGGGGTGGTGGCCGTCACCGAGGGCATCGTTCGCATCCTCTCGCCGCGCGAGCTCCGCGCCGTGTTGGCACACGAGATCGCTCACATCAAAAATCGGGACATTCTGCTGTCGAGCATCGCCGCGGCTGCGGCGTCGCTGCTCTCGTTCGTGGCCAATGCCAGCCTGTTTTCGGGGCTGTTCGGCGGCTCGAGCGACGAAGAGCGTGAGGGCGGCGGAGGCGGCATCCTGTTGGCCCTGGTGGCGCCGATCGCCGCAACCCTGATCCAGCTCGGCATTTCCCGTTCCCGTGAGTACCTCGCGGACGAAACGGGCGCAGAGCTCTGCGGCGACCCGCGCGCCCTGGCCAGCGCGCTCGGCAAGCTCGAGCGTGGAGCGGAGCTGATCCCCCAACACGCGCCGCAACCGGCGACCGCCAGCTTGTTCATCATGAACCCACTGTCCGGCCAGCGTGGTCTCTTGGAGTTTTTCTCCACGCACCCGCGTGTGGAGGAGCGCGTTCGCCGCTTGGAGCAGCTCGCGCGTCGCAGCACCAACACTACGGATGGGTCCGCCGGGTTCTTTCCGGGACTCGAAGCCTGAATCCGCCGGAACGCCGAGCGAGGAGAAATCTAGATGGGACTACACACGATTGGCTCGCCGGCGCTTTGGGGGGGATTCATCGTTTTCGTGCTGCTGATGCTGGCGCTCGACTTGGGCGTCTTTCACAAAAAGGCACACGTCATCGGTTACCGGGAGGCGCTGGTCTGGAGCGGCGTCTGGGTGAGTCTGGCGCTGCTCTTCAACCTGGGGGTGTACTTCTGGTTCGGCTCGCAGCACGCCATCGAGTTCTTGACCGGCTATCTGATCGAGAAGTCGCTCTCGGTAGACAACATCTTCGTATTTCTGATCATCTTCAGCGCGCTCGGTATCCCCCAGCTCTATCAGCACCGCGTGCTGTTCTGGGGCATCTTCACTGCGCTCCTGATGCGCGCGGCGATGATCTTCGCGGGAGCCGCCATGCTCGCGCGCTTCCACTGGGTGATCTACGTCTTCGGCGGCTTTCTGATCATCACGGGCATCAAGCTCTTCAAAGATCGGCACAAGGAAGAACACCCCGAGCAGGGCTTCGCCATGCGCCTGCTCAACAAGACCATCCCGTCCACGCGCCAGCTGCACGGTCATCACTTCTTCGTGAAGGAGGGTGGGCGCTGGCTCGCCACGCCGCTGTTCATGGCGCTGATGATCGTGGAGATCTGCGACGTGATCTTCGCGGTGGACTCGATCCCGGCGATCTTCTCGGTCACCGAAGATCCGTTCATCGTATTCACCTCGAACATCTTCGCTATCCTCGGGCTCCGCTCGCTGTTCTTCCTGGCAGGCGGGCTGCTCGAGAAATTCACGTACCTCAAGGTGGGTCTGTCCGCGGTGCTGATCTTCGTCGGCATCAAGATGACGATCGCCGACTTTTACAAGATTCCGCCCGCGGTCTCGCTGCTGGTCGTCGTGGCGCTACTCGGCGCGGCCATCGTCGCGTCCGTGCTCCGCGCACGGAAGCTCGACAAGGCCGAAGCCGAAAGTGCCCGCCTCGCGGGCCGCACCAAGGAAGCCGGCGCTTGAGTTGCTCGGTCCGCGGAGGGCCGCGATTCAGGTCTCAGCGCGAGGCGAGGCGTGCGGACCAGCGGTCGCGCAAGTGACTCCAGAGCGTATCGCCGATACTGCGCAGGTGATTGGAGTGATCGTCCACGGTGCCGCCCGAGAAGCCGCGCATGTGCAGGCCCGCCTTGTCCGCCGTCGAGGTGAGCGTCATCTTGGGCAACGGCCCCGGACGATTCGTCTTCGTAACCTTCACGCCCTGGGACTCGAGTAAGAACTCGGCCGTCTCGGTGGTGCTGGCGTACTTGAAGGGGGTCACGTCGGAGTGCGTGATCGCGAAGAGTTTCTCGCCGCGCGCGGCGCGCTCGGCAAAGCGGGTGAAGCCCTCCATCTGCAGCGGGTTCACTTTGCGGTAGCCGACGTAGCCAACGTGCAGGCCGTCCGACAAGAGCACGGAGTCGACGCGCTCCGCGTCCTTTTCGTGGAACAGAATGCGGTAAACGGCGCCGTAGCCCGCGCTCCAGGCGCTGAGCGCCACGCGACCGACTTTACCGCTCGCTGACGGGCACGCCTTCTTCACGCTGCGTTCGATGCCGTCCAAGAACGTGCACAGCGAGCCCTCCCCTTGGAACTTGTCCTCGTACGCGCCGGAGCCGATGCCCCAGTTCACGATCACTACGACCGCAGACAGATTCGCACGGTGGACGATCGGCTCGGTGGTGACCGGCACGCCGTGGAAGTGCACCATCACGTCGAAGTCGTCCGAGCTTTCGCAGACGTCATTCGGTATGAGCACCACCTTGTTGGGTGCGCCGGTTTTGGTCCAACTCCGAGGAGCGGCGGGTACCGGTGCGGGTGGCTCGGCCACAGCCATGCGCGCGCTCGCCACGTCGCTGTGAAGGGCGCGGGCCTGGTCGGTCGGGGCGGGATTGCCCGTGCGATCGCCGATTTGAGACTCCACAGGCTGGGTTACGAACCCGAGGAGCGATGCGGCGAGCAGGCCGGCGAGGAGCTTCATGCCGGGGAGTAATACAAGCTGCATGCCATCCAGCGCCTTCCAGTCAAGTTGCGGATATCGTTAAAGAAGATATTTGACGCCGCAGAACCTACCCGCGCCCCGTTGCTGCTCCGCAGCAGCAGATGCTGCCTCTAGCCATCAGTGGGCCCCAAACCAGGTAATCTAGCCCCGTGGCGCACGACGACCTCGAGACGGGGCGACCCACGGCGCTCCCGCCGGGGCCGGGATTGTCGACGGTGCGCCAGCTATCGAGCGCGGTCGCCGTACCGAGGCTCGAACTCGCGGTCGAACGCCATGCGGGTCAGGCTGCATCGCAAAGTCGCATCCTGGAGGGCGATTTGCTGCGCTTCGGTTCGCACGCGAGCAACGACGTCGTGCTGAACGATCCGCTCGTGTCCCGCTTTCATTGTCAGCTATTGCGCACCGATACGGGTTGGACGATCGCGGACACCGGCTCACTGAACGGTACGTTCGTGCAAGGCGTTCGCGTGCGCGACGCGGACTTGCCGGCGAACGGCGCGCGCCTCTCGCTGGGCGATTCCGTGCTATCGCTGCGCGAGCTCGGGCCGACAGGTGTAACGGAGATCCCGACGTGGTCGAGCTTCGGTGAGCTGTACGGCGAGTCGGTGGTGATGCGCCGCTTGTTCGGCTTGCTCAATCGTGTGTCTCAGAGCGATGCCACGGTGCTCATCGAGGGCGAGAGCGGCACCGGCAAAGAGCTGGCGGCCACCGAGATCGTGCGGCGCGGCGCGCGCGCGGACCGGCCATTTTTGATCATCGACTGCGGCGCCATTTCTCCGAATCTGATCGAGAGTGAGCTGTTCGGTCACGTGCGCGGCGCCTTCACCGGTGCGGATCGCGCGCGGGTCGGCGCCTTCGAAGGCGCCGACAGCGGTACGCTTTTCCTCGATGAAATCGGCGAAATGCCGATCGACATGCAGCCGAAGCTGCTGCGCGCGCTGGAAGCTCGCGAAATCCGTCGTATGGGGGAAAACGTGGCCCGGCGCGTCGACGTGCGTCTCATCGCCGCCACTAATCGCCGGCTCGAAGTGGAAGTGAACCAGGGACGCTTTCGCGAGGATCTGTACTTCAGATTGAGCGTGGTGACCGTGCGCTTGCCGCCCTTGCGCAAACGCCTCGACGACCTGGAGCTCTTGATTCGCGTGCTGCTCCGCTCCATGAACTCCGAAGAGCGCGAGCATCTCTTCACTCCAGAGGTGCTCGGACACATGGCCGAACACGACTGGCCCGGCAACGTGCGCGAGCTCCGCAACTACGTCGAGCGCAGCCTAGTGCTGGAGGCGGCCGCGCCCGCACCTCGCAACGTGCTTTCCTCGATTCCGCCGCACTCGCGCGGGAGCGTCCTGGCGCGCGGTGGGCCGGACCTCGACCAATCCTTCAAGGTGGCCAAGGAGCAGGTGATCGCCGAGTTCGAGCAGCGCTATCTCAGCGCGCTCTTGCAACAGGCGGGCGGCAACATCAGCCGCGCCGCGCGCATGGCGAAGATGGATCGCATGTATCTTTACCGGCTCCTGCAGCGTTACGAGCTACGCAGCTCCATCAAAGATTGACGCAGTGAGGCAGTAGCCGCCCGGGGGGCGCGTACCCGACCGTCCCGCGCAGGCCCTCCGCCATTCCTGTAAATGTGCAGCGACCACGCGACGGCGCAGCGCGCGGCATCGACTTTCCGCGACGCGGACACGGGCGATCGATAGTTCGCATGACGCCAGGCTGAAAATCGACGAAAACAGCGGCCCGCCTCGCCGCAGGCGGCATGTTCATTCGGAGGACCTTTGATGACACGGAATATCTCGCGTTGCGCTTTGGCACTTGCATGCGTGTTCACGGCAGCGAACGCGTTCGCACAGGATGAGGACGCAGAGCCTGCCGAGACAGAGGAAGCCGCGGAAAATCCCGAAGGGGAGCCGGCGACTGACGAGGAAGCCACAGAAGAAGCGAGCGCGGAAGCGAGCGCCGAGGCCGACCTGGGCGACGCGGGTGGTGGCGACAGCAAGTTCTTCATTGGCTTGCGGCTCGGCTACGGCATTCCGCTGGGCAAAGTCGGCTCCATTCCCGATGGCGAGATCAAGCTCAATGATGTCGTCGCCGGTCAGGTGCCGATCTGGGTCGATCTCGGATACCGAGTGACGCCGAATCTCCTGCTCGGCTTGTACGGTATCTACGGCATTACCATCATGGGCGACTTCTGCGACGACGCGGACAGCTGCTCGGCGAAGGACCTACGCTTCGGAATTCAGGCGCAGTACCACGTCTCGCCTGGAGAATCGTTCAACCCCTGGTTCGGCCTCGGCATCGGCTACGAAATCCTCGATTACTCCGTGGAGGACGACAACGTCGTGGGCGAGGGAAGCTTCAAGGGCTTCGAGTTTGCTCACCTTCAGGCCGGCGGGGATTTCAAGATCTCGGACGCCGTGGGACTCGGGCCGTTCGTCAGCTTCTCGCTGGGTCAGTATTCCACGTTTGGATTCGGCGATTCATCCGAGAGCTTCGAGAAGAAAGCCATGCACGAGTGGCTGACGATCGGAGCGCGGGGCACGTTCAATCTGTAGTCCCGTCTGGACGTAGAGCTCGGCCCGGAATTGTCGCTCTGGGCCGAGCCGTCTCACGCTCAGCGTGCTGAATCAGAGCTTCGCACCGGTGTCTGCGCCGGCGGGCGACGACTTCTGTGGCGATTTGCGGAGACTGGACACTAAAGTCGCCGCGATGGAAAGCGTGCGTACTTTGATCGTGGGGGCTGGAATCAGCGGCCTCGCGACTGCCGCCGCCCTGGGGGACGACGACTACCAGGTGCTGGAGGCGGATGGGGAAATCGGGGGGTACTGCAAGACGGTGAAGCAGGCCGGCTTCGTCTGGGATTACTCCGGCCACTTCTTCCATTTCAAGCACGCGGACATCGAGCGTTGGTTGCGCGAACGCATGCCCGGACAGGTCCTGCGCACCGTAGAGAAGAAGTCGTTCATCTCTTACGCAGGTCGCTACGTCGATTTCCCGTTTCAAAAGAACATTCACCAGCTGCCGCAGCAGGAGTTCATCGACTGTCTGTACGATCTGTACTTCGCGCGTAGCGCCGGGGCAGCGAGCGCGCAGGACGCGCGCGAGGGCAACTTCAAAGAAATGCTCTACGCGCGTTTCGGTCGTTCGATCGCCGAAAAGTTTCTGATTCCGTACAACGAAAAACTCTACGCCTGTGATCTCGGTGAGCTCGACCGGGACGCCATGGGCCGCTTCTTCCCACACGCGGATCTCAGCGACATCATCCGCAACATGAAGGTGACCGACAACACGAGCTACAACTCGTCTTTCACGTACCCGGAGGGCGGCGCCATCGAATACGTCAAAGCGCTGGCGAGCGCAGTGCGCCCGGACGCAATCCGGCTCGGGGAACCCCTGCTCGGCATCGATTTGAAAGCGCGGATCGCGCGCACGCCGCAGCGTGAGATCCGCTTCGAGCGTCTGGTGTCGTCCGCGCCCTTCAATCGGCTGCTCGAGCTTGCCGCGCTCGA
>DATHEN010000159.1:0-3346 GCA_035318565.1 Polyangiaceae bacterium | reverse complement strand
GAATGGGCGCCCCGGATCGCGAGCCTGCTCGCCAGCGGTGGCGTCGTCGGGATGTTCCGCGGGCGCATGGAATTCGGCCCGCGCGCCCTGGGAAACCGCTCGATTCTGGCGGATCCGCGCGCCGCGGACGCCCCCGCGCGCATCAACCGCAAGATCAAATTCCGCGAGTCGTTTCGGCCATTCGCGCCCGCCGTGCTCGAAGAGTACGCGTCCGAGTACTTCGAGCTCGAGGGCGAATCTCCGTACATGCTGTTCACGGCGCCGGTCAGCGCTGCGCGCCGGTCAGCGCTAGCACCGGATGATCCGGGGATGCCGCTGCGTGAACGTCTCGGGCGACCTCGCTCCGACATCCCGGCCGTTACTCACCTCGACTATTCGGCGCGCGTACAGACCGTGTCCCGCAGCAGAAGTCCCGCGTTCCACGCGCTGCTCAGCGCATTTCGCGATATCACCGGCTGTGGGGTGCTCATCAACACCTCGCTGAACGTGCGCGGTGAACCGATCGTGTGCCGCCCCGAAGAGGCGTATCGGTGTTTCATGAAGACGGGCATGGATCACCTGGTGCTCGAGCGTTTTCTCATCAGCAAACCCCGTGTGAAGAGCAGCCATGAAGCGCTTTCAGTATCTCCTCTCGCTATTTCGTGAGCTCGTCGAGTTCGCCGCGGCGAACAAGGCCTGGTGGCTCGTGCCCATGGCCGTCATCCTGCTCGGGGTGGCCGCGATCGTGACCCTGACCGGCGGGGCGAGCCCGCTCATCTACACGCTGTTCTGAATGCTCCCAGGCGCGGGACGGATCGAGCCTGCTGCACGCGAGCCTGATCCGTTTGCGGGCTGTGGTCCGGGCTATGGCACACGCCGCGAGTCCGCGACAGTCTGCCCGCACGCGTCACGGCACGAACTGGGCACGAACGACCTGTAGCGGCTGAAACGAGAAGATCGCGCCGGCAGCAGCGACGACCCTGTACAGCGCGTCGTTCCGAAATGCAGCCGGAAGGATATTCACGGTCGGCGCGATGCAGGTGTTGCCGGACTGCGTTCCGTACACAATCACCGGATCGGTGAGGCGAACGAAGAAGGGATTCTCGGGATAACCACCATACAGTGTTGCTACGGCCCACATGGCGTTGCACGGCATTTGGGCCGGCGTCGGGACACCGCCCCTGTATGTCACGCGGTACTCCTGGATGACCGCCGTGGCCGGCGAATCCACCACGTATTGGTTCGGACAGAACTGATGACCGTAGGTGGCGCTCGTCGGTCCCACGGAGTTTGGTGAAGGATTCGTGAACGCGTGGTTATTGGGTACGAGGGCGCACGTATCCTCTCCAAAAGCCTGCGCTGCGGTTCCCACCGCCTCGCCAGAGTCTTCAGGCGCCGCGCCGCACCCAACGATGGCAAGAGCAATCGCTGCCGTACCCACCGGACAAAGTCTCGCTGCTGTAGTCATTTCGACCTCCCCAAACAAATGTGACCCAAACTCCTCACAAAACTCTAGTCGATTGGATCTTAAAAGGGACGAATATTCGAGCGTCGCGTGAGCTCACTTCGCACAGGCATGGCGACGCTCGTTCAGCGAGGCACGAACTGTGAAGACTGCAGACCGAAGGAAAGCTAGCTGCGGACGCGAAAACAGCTTCGGTGCCGTGCTGGCTTTGTTCGCGTCACACGCACTTGTGCCGCGATTGCGCGTGCTCGAGCACGCCGCACGGGACGCGCTTGCCCTTGCTGTGCCGCGACGATTGGCAGTGTTGCGTGCGATCAGCCAGACGCTCAGACGCAGCTAAAACTGCCCTGTCAGGCGCAGGCCGGTGCCCATCGTGCCGATGCCGAGCCGAGGCGCGGGCCGGGCTCGCGCGCTGTCTTTCTCCGCCGCGGGCTTCTCCGGCGCGTTGAACGCGAAGTAGACGGTAAAGCCGGCGCCCACGATGGCGGCCCCGGCGAAGGCGTCCGTCAGGAGCGCGTTGCGCTTGAGCTCGGAGCGGGTGTCGTCGATCCCATTTTTGTTCGCAGGGTACTCGTCGAGCTTCCGGTCGAGTTCCTCGTCCGATGAACGCGCGAGCACGCCAAACGTGACGGCGCCACCGGCGAACAGTCCCGTCGCGACCAGGCTGATCCACATGGGCACGTTGGCGGGAGTGTTGTCCACCTGCGCCGCGTTGAAGTCATAGGGCGTGAGCTGCCCGCCGCTACTAGCGGCGCTGACCGGCTCCGGCTTCAGCTCGAAATCGAGCCTCACGGATTCGCCACCAGCGACGGTCACGTTGCGTGCGCTGCTGGTGTAGCCGGTCTTGCGGACCTGCAGGCGTCGCACACCGGAGTTCACCAAAATCGGGGCCTTGGCCGGCAGCTCGCCCACGGACGCACCATCGACGAGCAGCTCGGCGCCGCCGACGTTCGTCGTGATCTGAAGCTCGGAGACGCGACCCTTGAGCGCCCGCAGCTCCTGCTCGACCTGCTCGCGGCGGTCGGGCGCAATGTCGCCGCCGCCTTGCTTCAGGTACTGCTCGAGCAGCTTCACGCCGGCGATGTAGTCGTGCCGCTCGGTCTGCACCTGCGCCATGTTGTAGAGTACGCGGTAGTTCGGAGCCAGTTGGTAGGCCTTGTTGAACTCGGCGAGGGCGGAGTCGAAGCTCCCCTCCCGGTACAGCTCGACTCCGCGCTGAAAGCGACGGCGCGCTTCTTCCACGTCTGCCTGCGCGATCGTGGGATCCTCCGCCTGCTGCCCGTGGGCTTCGAGGCTCGTGAACGAAAGTCCGAGAATCAGAAGGAGCGCGTGCTGAGGCTTCATTGGGTGTAGGGATCCTTTTCGTCGATACCGCGCTTGACTCGCTCCACCGAGCGAGTGCGGAGGTCCATACCGGGCTCGACTTGCGGCGCGCGCGGCGGAGCGGAGGCGGGAGGCGGCGTCTCCGCGGCAGCGCGTGGCGGCGGCGCGGGCGCGCGCGGGGCGGCCGTGGCGGCGCGCAAGGCTCGCGCCGAGCGACCGGCGCGGCTGCCCTGCGTGGGAGCCAGATCGATCTCGAGATCGATGTCGCTATCGAAACGCAGCTTGCGTTTCTGCGTCTTGTGGCGGTCCGCGCTCACACTGAGCTCGTGTTCGGTGTCGTCGCGTTTGACGACGCCGTCATACGGGTTTTGCGTCAGCAAGCGCCCGTCCAGGCGAAGCTCTGCGTTCTCCGGAGATACTGCGACACGGAAACGAACTTCGCCGGCAGCCGGCGCGGCGCTCGCACTGCCGGTGGCATCGAGGGCGGGCGCAGCAGTGGTAGCGGTGGTAGCGGTCGTCGGTGTTTTCTGCGGCGTCGGAGTGCCTGCTTCGGGGCCGCTGCCCGAACGCAATGAAAGG
>DATHEN010000158.1:0-3091 GCA_035318565.1 Polyangiaceae bacterium | reverse complement strand
GCATTACGCACTCTGCGAGTTCCGTACGCACTTCATTCGCGGCGTGGTGAGACGCCACGCGGCTCGGCCGCCGACTGTTCCTCGAGCGTCGGTTCCTCGAGCGCGTGACTCACCGCAGTCCCGTGGTCGAGGGCTTCGGGGGATTCGGGTACGCGCAGTCTCTCGGGCGCCCGGCTCGAGTAGACGACATCCCCCTCTTCGGTCACACGCGCGTGTACGAAATCGTTCACACTGAGCTGTCCCAGCAAAAGCTCCGCCTGCGTTTCATCGAGGCGCATTATTCGCGCGAGCTCTGCCGCATTCAGCTCGGCTCCGCGGGAGCCGAGGGCGTCTGCTGCAATCAGCGTCCAGGCCTGATCGAGCGACTGCTCGAGCACCCGGCGCTCTGCGCCTGCCTTGCGCCATGCCAACACCGAAAGCACGAGCGGCACGCTGAGCATCAGCAACAGGCCGAGTGTGCCCAGCACTCCCGTCGAAGCCACGGCCCACACGACCAGCGCTACCGCGAGGGACAGCGCACCGAAGCCTGCCACGAGCCCGGCGCCGACTCGCCAAGCGGCTGCGCGCCGGCGCGCCCGTTGCGCACGAGCCAGCGGCTTGACTTCGCGGCCGCTGCGCACGACGCCCGGGTCGTCCACCGGGACGCGCGGACCGCCGCACACGCGGCAGCGGAAACGCAGTGTGTCGTCCGCTTCTACCTCCGTGACCGAACGGCAATGCGGGCAGCGATTGCCTTCTCCGTACGTCGCGCCGCAATGCGTGCAATGGAGCGAACCCTCCGCCAGGCGAGTCCCGCACACGCGGCACTGGCCGCCTGCCGCTGGCTCCGTGAAGAGGTCCGCCGCCGTCACGATTGCTCGGCGTGCCAGTGCACGACTGCCTCGAACAGCTTCAAGCCGTCCTGGTTGCCGACGTACGGCTCGCTGGCACGCTCCGGATGCGGCATGAGTCCGAGCACGTTGCGCTCCGGACCGCCGTACACGCCGGCAATCGAGCTGACCGAACCATTGACGTTACTGCCGCCATCGAGCTCGCCGTCGCGCTGGCAGTAGCGAAACGCGATACGTCCGTCCTGCTCGAGCCGGCGCAAGGTGTTGTGGTCGACGTGGTAGCGCCCATCCGCGTGCGCGACCGGCAGGCGCAGAACGCCCGCGACACCGTACGTGAACGGTCCGAGCGCCTCGACCCGCACGTAGCGCTCGCTGCACTCGAAGCGCAGGTGTTGATTCTGCGAGAGCGCGCCCGGTAAAAGCCCAATCTCGGTCAGCACCTGAAAGCCGTTGCAGACGCCGAGCACCAGACCCCCGCGGTCGGCATGCGCGCGGATCGCGGGGACCAGGGCGCCCGCCTTCGCGATGGCTCCCGGGCGCAAGTAGTCGCCGTAGGAGAAGCCGCCGGGGATCGCCACCAGGTCCGTGTCCGGCGGAAGCTCGCGGTCTTTGTGCCAGGCCAGCGTCGTGGAAACGCCGGCTCGATCGCGCAGAGCACGCACCATCTCGACTTCGGCGTTGGAGCCCGGAAAGACGACGACCACAGCACGCATGACGAGAGCCTCTAGCCAACATTCGTAGCGTTGTCACGCCGCTGCCCGGAGGGTTCGGCGGCGGGCGAAGCTTTGCCGGGTGTTTCCGAGCAGGCGGGGATCCGGGGGCAGGGGCCGATGTGCTAGAACCGGTGCGATGCGCGCACTCCGCGGTCTGGCGGCGCGCGTGTTCTCGCCATGATCCCGCGCAAACCCGGCACCGAGAAACTCGCGCTCGTCATGGTCGGTCTGCCGGCCCGGGGAAAGACCTTCATTTCGCGGAAGATTGCGCGCTATCTGTGCTGGCTCGGCTACCGGGCGCGCGTGTTCAACGTGGGTGACTATCGGCGTGCCCTGGCCGGAACGAAACAGCCGGCGCAATTTTTCGACCCGCAAAATTCAATCGGATACGAGACCCGGGTCGGCATTGCAATGGGTGCGCTGGGCGATATGATCGCCTGGTTTCGCAGCGGCGGGGAGGTCGGCATCTATGACGCCACGAACACCGAGCGGCGCCGGCGGCAGCGCGTGTACGACGCGCTCACGGCAGCGGGCGTCCAGGTGGTGTTCGTCGAGTCGATTTGCGAGGACGAGAGCGTGGTGGAGGGCAATGTCCGAGACACCAAGTTGCGTTCTCCGGACTACGCCGACACGGACCCCGAGGAAGCCGTTCGCGACTTCAGGGCGCGCATTGCGCACTATGAAGGCAGCTACGAACCGCTCGACGATCCCGAGAAAAGTTACGTCAAGATCATCGACGTGGGGCGCCAGTTCGTCGTCAATCGCCTCGAAGGCTATCTGAGCGCACGCCTGATATTTTTTCTCATGAACATTCACCCGGCGCGGCGCACCATCTGGCTCACTCGTCACGGCGAGTGTGAGTACAACGTGCTCGGTCGCATCGGCGGGGATACCGAGCTCAGTCCGCGCGGGCTCGAATATTCTCGCTCGCTCGCTCGCTTCATGGTCGAACAGGGAGCGAGCAGCAACGGCATGGCAGCGTGGACCAGCACGCTACGGCGCACGGTGCAAACCGCGCAGGCGCTGGAAACGACGCCGGTGGCTTGGCGTGCGCTCGACGAGATCGACGCGGGCGTGTGCGATGCCATGACCTACGGCGAAATCAAGGAGCAGCTACCCGACGAATACGCCGCGCGCGCGAGCGACAAGTTCCGCTACCGGTACCCCCGCGGCGAGTCGTACGGGGACGTCATTCAGCGCCTCGAGCCGGTGATCGTGGAGCTCGAACGCCAGCGCGTGCCGGTGCTGGTGATCGGCCATCAGGCCGTGGTGCGGTCTCTGTATGGATACTTGATGGGCCGTCCTCAGGACGAGTGCCCGTACTTGCCCGTTCCATTGCACACGGTGATTGCGCTCACCCCCAATGCGTACGGGTATGAAGAGCGCCGCTACGCGCTCGAGCCCCAAGTCTGAGCTCAGCCCTCGCTCTGAGACTGCGGGCGCGTGAGGGCGAGTAGGGTCTCCAGCATGCGGTAGGTCATGCCCCACACGATGCGACCTTGCACGTCCCAGGCGGGCAAGCTGAGCTCGCGCCCCTCGAATTGGTAC
>DATHEN010000157.1:0-4256 GCA_035318565.1 Polyangiaceae bacterium | reverse complement strand
GTGCATCGCCAAGGGCATCGTGGAAGCGCACGGCGGCAGCATCTGGGCGGAGAGCCAGCCCGGACAAGGCACGCGCTTTTACTTTCTCGTGCCGGTGGCGCGCCCCTCGCAGCTCGAAGCCGCAACGCTTCAGCCGTAATGAGCTACTGCTGTTCGCGGAAGGCCTCGGCCGGACGCAGTCTCGCGGCGTACAGAGCCGGCCAAACCGTGGCGACCAAACACACGAGAATCGCGAACACACCGACCAGCGCGATCTCGATCGGCTCCACCTGCACGGGCAGGCGCGAGATGAAATACACCTTGGGATCGAGGCGAAAGCCGTAGATCAACAAGCCTTTGCACACGCCGAGGCCGAGCGCGAGACCGATCACGGTACCGATCACACCGATGATCGCGCCCTGGTACAGGAATGCACGCAGCAGCGCGATGTTCGTCGCGCCCATCGCCTTGAGCACGGCGATCTCTTTCTTCTTCTCGAGCACCACCATGATGAGCGTTGCGATCACGGTGAACGCAGCCACCACGATGATCAGCGCCAGCACCAGGCTCATCAGGATTTGCTGGATGCGGAGCGCCGTGAAAAGGCCGTGGTTCAACTCCTCCCAGTCCATCGTGTGATAGATGCCGTTCGAGAGCCGTTCATCGAGCGACCGCGCGATGGCTCGCGCTTGCTCGATGTCCGATACTTTCATCTCGATGCCGGTCACGCTGTCGCCGGAGTCGTAGAACGCCTGCGCCTCGTACAGGTCCGTGTAGACCAGCTTCGAGTCGTACTGGTCGAAGCCGGCGTCGAACGCAGCGATCACACGAAACTGTTTGGCTACTGGTGCGCGGATTGCGCCGCGCGAGTAAGTGAAGCCGATGGTCGGCGAAGTGACCTGCACGCAATCGCCGATCTTCGCGTTCAGGTTCTTCTTCAGCGTGGCGCCCAAGATGATGCCGGGCAAACGCTCGACCGTTTTGGGATCACGACACGGATCCGGATCCACGTCCTCCGGCAGCGCGTCGTCGTCGGGCAGGCGACTTGCGTAGCCGCCTTCGGGCACGATCTCTCCCACGGGCGCGTCACTCGGCAGCTCCGCGGGCCCGGGCGCGACGATCGTCTCGCCCGCGCCGGGCTCGGGACGAGGCAGCGACGGCTCTTCGAGCGATTCGTGCAGGATGCGATCGATCTCGTCCTTGGCGGGCGGCTGCGGCAGCGCGGCCTTCGGGACATCGAGCGGACGGCCTTTGCGACGGCTCTTGGCAGCGCTGCCCAATTCATCCAACGCCGAGCGACGCCGGCGCTCGGGCGGCCTGGCCTCCGGCAGTCGCAGCCCGGCCAAGCTGCCCTCGACGATGTGGCGCGGCAGGTCGAGCACCTTGGGCATGAGCTCGGGGTCCACGCCTTTGAGGAGCACACCCGTCGCGGTGCGATCCTTGTGTGTCACCATCATCGGGTTAATCACGAAGGGCGCGATGCCGACGATACCGGGGACGTCTTTCATCTTCGACATCACTTCGCGGTACTCGCTGAAATCGCTCGAGTATTTCAGGATCAACACGTGGGCATTGACCCCCAATACCTTCTCTCGAAACTGCACGCGGAAGCCGCCGGTCACGCTCATGACCGTGGCGAGTGCGGCCACCCCGAGGGCCACTCCCATGATCGCGAACATCGTCCCCACCGACACGAAGGCCCGCTTCTTCGAGCGCATGTAGCGCAGTGCCAGTTCGAGCGGGAAACCCATGGGCGGTGTGTGTGTAGCACCCGCGTCGTCGCACTGGACGGGCGGGGTGGTACGTCAAACACAAAACACATGCGGTGACCAGGTCTTCCGCGGGTACGCCGGGGCCGGCCGTGCACAGTTACGCAATCCTTGCGTACGGGTGTCACACGGGGCGGGCACAAACCCGCGGCTGGTGCGTAGAACCAAGCGACCTACTGCGGGCCTGAGCTTTGCACGCGAAGCTCTGACCCGAAGGGGCGAAAGGTCCCCCACCTTGCTCACGTTGTCTATCAGCAGGGTAGCCGTAGTGAACTAATGCCCAGTACGCGTTGCCCGCCCAATATCCCCAGACAACGCTTTCGCTCTCGTAAAAAGTGGAGCGCAGTCGCACCTGAGCATAGCATTTGACGCCGTCATGAGTGAGCAGCACAAAGCCCGAGGTCCCGGGCAAAGTTCCCCGGACGTCGAGGCGCCCGAGACGCTGACCTCCTCTGGCCCGTGGCCGCGCGGTAGTCAGCCTGAAGAGCTGCGCAACTCACACGCTGAACATTCGCCATCA
Organism: Polyangiaceae bacterium; assembly: GCA_035318565.1. GTDB lineage: Bacteria > Myxococcota_A > Polyangia > Polyangiales > Polyangiaceae > DATDJP01. The sequence goes on along the minus strand of DATHEN010000157.1, from coordinate 1,988 downwards.
CAGGCGATTCCCAAACGGCCGCCTCCGCCACCGCCGCGCGTCAGCAGCGCCAATGTTCCGAGCGCGCCGCGCGCACCGGCACCACCGCTTGCCAGCCGGCCGGCGCCGCCCGTCCGCTCGAACCCCGCGCTGAGTAAGCCACCGCCGAATGCACGCGCTGCGTCAGCGTCGTCGGAGGCGGTGACGATGTTCGCACCGCCGGCCGTACCTTCGATTCCTGCGCCTGCGGTGACTGCGCCCGGAACCGGACCGCTGCAGCCGCCCGCCCACGCGAACGCTGACCCCAGCTCGCAGACGGGTTTGAAGGTCGTCACGATCTCACCCGCAACGCATTCCATTCCGGACATCGAAGCCGAGCGTCCGTTGCCACGGCGCAACGATCCGTATCTGGGCTGCACGATCGACGGCCGCTACAAGGTCGAAGACGTGATCGGTGAAGGCGGTATGGGTGTGGTCTACCGCTGCACGCACAAGATCATCGGCAAGAAAGTCGCCATGAAGGTGCTCCGCGCCGACCTCGCGCGCGACAAAGAGCTGATGGAGCGCTTCTTGAACGAGGCGAAATCGGCTTCGGCCATCGGTAATCCGCACATCATCGACATCAGCGATTTCGGCGAGCTGCCCGACGGCTCGACCTACTTCGTGATGGAGTTTCTGAACGGCGTGCCGCTCTCCGCGCAGGTCGAAGGCGGCAGACCGTTGCCCGTGCCGCGCCTCCTGCACATCGCGCGTCAGCTCGCCGAAGGCCTGAGCGCCGCGCACCACTCGGAGATCGTCCATCGCGATCTCAAGCCGGACAACATTTTCCTCGTGAGCCGCAGCCACGAAAAAGACTTCGTGAAGATTCTGGACTTCGGCATCGCCAAGGTCTCGACATCCGCCGAAGGACGGCTCACGCGCGCAGGAGCGGTGTTCGGTACGCCGCACTACATGTCGCCCGAGCAAGCCGCGGGAACGCCCGTCGATCACCGCGGTGACGTCTATTCGTTCGGCGTCATCTTGTACGAGCTGGCGAGCGGCAAGGTGCCGTTCGATGCCGACAACTTCATGGGCATCCTGACGCAGCACATGTACAAGGCGCCCGTCCCGATTCGTGCGCTGGTGCCGCAACCGGAAGACGTGCCGGCAGGTCTCGAAGCCATCGTGCTGAAGTGCCTGTCGAAGCGCCCCGAACAGCGTTACCAGACGATGAACGAGATCATCTCCGATATCGACAAGCTGCGTCAGGGCATGATCCCGGACGCCGTGCCGGAAATGATGGCCCGTTCGGGCGGCTTCAACGTTCCGGCCGACTACTTCAAAAAGGGTGGCATGCCGGCGCCGATGCCTGCCACCCCGGGCACGCCTCGCCGGCCGCGCACGGCGTGGCCGCTGTACGCGGGGGCAGCAGGCGTGGCTGTCGCAGTCGGGGCCGTGGTCGCAATTTTCGTCAGCAGTGCCAGCAGCACCGCCACCCCGCAGCCCGAAACGACGCCCGCGCCCGCCGCCGCGCCCGCCGCCGAAGCGCTCGATTCGCCCGGCGCTCCCGTGGTGCTGCCCAAGGACGACTTCGCCGTGATGCGCCAGGTGGCGCTGGCGGTGGAGCCGCTCGATGCGCGCGTGTTCCGCGGTGGCCAGGACCTCGGCACGAGCCCCGTGGTCATCGAAGTGGAAGAGGGGAAGATCGTGAACATCGAGATTCGGCGCGACGGTTACAAGACGCGCGTCGTCAAGCTCGATGGCACCACGCCCAAAGCTTCGGTCAAGCTCGAGCGCACCGCCACGGCAACACGCTGGCCGCGCGCTCGCCCCGCCGAGAAACCGCGCGGACAAGCACCAGCCGCCAAATCCAAGCCGAAATCGAACCTCGGCGGCGGCGAGATCGTCAACCCCTGGGAGTGACGTGGGAGTGACGGCGCGCGACTGACCTCCTGCCGGCGAGTAATGCTAGGAAAGCAGCCATGTCCGCTGCTTCCGACAACCTCGCGCGGCTCAAAGCCAGCGTGCCC
>DATHEN010000156.1:0-5136 GCA_035318565.1 Polyangiaceae bacterium | reverse complement strand
ATCTCAAGCCCCCCGCAGCAGAAGCTCCGCCCGCCGCATCCGGCCCCGCCGCCGCCCCGGCTGCCGCCAATCGCGAATGACGAGCGCCAAAGCCGTCCGGCAAGCTCCGGGCTGGCGAGCCCGTCTTGCGCGTCTGTTGCTGTTCGGAGGGGTCGCGGTCGCCGTCGTCTCACTCCTCCCCTCCGTGCCCCGCGAGCAGATTTTGCTATTTCGCCTGCAAGAGCGCGAGCTCGTAAGGGAGCTCCGGGCGACTTGGTCCGTGCCGGGTCGGGAGCCCGAAGGCGGCGTCACGTTGCATTTTTCCGAAGCCGCGCCCCACACGGTGCGCCACAGCGTCTCCTTGCCCAACGGCTCGTACGTTCTCGACGTCAGGGTCGAGCGCGCTGAAAGCCCGAGCGGAAGCCGTGCGCACACGCCGGGGTTCGATTCAGTTGCGGGACAGGGCCCGAGCAGGGTAGGCAGCGAGCTACGGCAAGAGCCGCCCACGACAACTTACGTCCGCCGCGTTAGTCTCGAAGGCGGCGAGACCGTCATTCGCCTGTGAGCAGAGCCCGACAGTGACTCATCCCTCCCCTCCCTCGGAGATCGCGACGCGCGCAACATCGCCGAGCGAATCTTTGCCCGACGAATTGATGCTGGTCGTGATCAGCGGTCAGGCGCGTGGCCAGAAGAAACGCCTGGGTGAACGCCTGCGCATCGGCAAAGCCACGGACAACGATCTGGTCCTGCCGGACGACACTGTATCGCGGCACCACTGTGAGCTCGAGCGCGGGCCCGCTGGTATCGTGGTGCGGGACTTGGGTTCCACCAATCACACACGCGTCGGCCGCACTACGGTGCGGGAGGCCACGATCGAGCCGGGAGTGACATTGACCGTAGGCAACGTAGAAATCATTTTGCGAAGTGAACCGAACCGCGCGCACATCCTGCCCAGCGAGGAACCGCGCTTCGGAGACGTGCTCGGACCGAGCCTCGCCATGCGCACCATCTTCGGCGTGCTCGAGCGTATCGCGCCCACGGACGCCGCGGTGCTCATCGAAGGCGAAACGGGCACCGGCAAAGACGTGGTGGCGCGCTCCATTCACACCAAGAGCCCGCGCAAAGAGCAGCCCTTCGTGGTCGTGGACTGCGGCGCGGTCAGTTACAACCTGATCGAGAGCGAGCTCTTCGGCCACGAGCGCGGAGCCTTCACGGGTGCGGTGAACACCCGTCAGGGCGCCTTCGAGCTGGCCGGACGCGGCACGGTATTTCTCGACGAAGTCGGCGAGCTTCCGATCGACGTGCAGCCGAAGCTCTTGCGCGTGCTCGAGTCGGGTGAGTATCGGCGCGTCGGGGGGAACAAGCCGATGCACGCCGAAGCGCGCATCGTGGCCGCCACCAAGCGCAACTTGAAAGACGAGGTCGAGCGCGGCAAATTCCGCGAGGACCTCTACTTCCGTTTGGCCGTCGTGCCAGTCACTGTTCCGCCGCTGCGCTCGCGGCGGGAAGACATTCCCGCGCTCGTCGATCATTTCATCGAGATCGCCAAGCGCCGGGATGCAAGCGCGTCCGGCATCACGCTCAGCCGAGAAACCGTGAGCGCGCTCAGCGCCCACGATTGGCCCGGCAACGTGCGTGAGCTAAGAAATGTGCTCGATCGTGCCATCTACATCGCCACCGCCAGTGGGGATCGCGAGCTTCGTTTGATCGATCTACCCGTCTCCCCCAACCCGGCCGGCACGCGCGCACGCGATCAAGCGCTCGTGTTCGACGCCACCAAGAGCTACCGCGAAACGCGCGCAGTCTTCGAAGCCGACTTCGAGCGCCGCTACGTCTCATGGCTGCTCGAGCGTCACGACGGCAACATCAGCGCGGCCGCTCGCGAAGCCAAGATGGACAGGAAGCACCTCTACGACCTGGCTCGCAAACACGGCCTTCGCGGCGAGCGCAGTAGTTAGTGTGCTCGCGCTGCTTCGCAGCGAGCACACCCTGGGTCCATCGGGAGCACGGCTCCCGCCCCGCTCGAGTGAATAGAGCGAGGCCCCAGCTTCCGGTTTCGGGGCCCATCCCCGAAACGATGCTCCGTCTCAGAACTCGGCGTTTGCGCCGAGCGACCCCAGAAACACCCAGGTGTCGTCCGGATCCTGTCCAGCCCACGTGAACTCCTGAAGGTTCGTCTTCACCACGTCCAGGCTGAAGCCAGCAGAAAGCTTCAGGAACGCACCCAGTACCCGATCACCGGGGCGGCCTTGCCAGCTCGCGAGCACGCGACCGCCGAGCATGTAGCTCTGTAGCGGTGAGAGCTCGCGATCGCCGGTCCAGTATTGGCCGCGTGGTCCGAGCTCGGGTTCGCCGCCGGTGTAGTCGTCGCTCCAAAACAGGGCGCCGGTTTGCGAATAGAAGCGTCCGCGCGCGAGCACGCGGAGCCAGGGAAACAAATAGCGCTCGGCCTCGAGCTCGTAGGTCATGCTCAAGAGGTCCCAGCTGTCCCGGTAGCCGCGCACACCGAGTCCGAACGCCGTCTTGATCGGACGCAAGTAGTACCGGCCGCGCACGGCCAGCGCCGTGCGAAAGCGATTGTCGGGGTGGTTCTCCAGCGCCTCGAGACCGGTGGGCGTGATCACGACACTGCGGTAGGGGTTCTCCAGAAATCCATGTTGCAGCGCGCCAGTTGCCACAACCTGCGTCGCGAACACGGGCGTCCAGGTTTGCGTCCACGCGACTTGGTAATTGTCCAGATCGACGTCGCGCGTATCTCGCTCGTCCCCGTCGCTGAAGCAGCCTTGGGAGCTGTCGAGCGCCGTGCGCGCGCTCGGCGCGAGCGTTTCGGCAAACTCGCTCGTACACACCCGGTCGAAGCCGCGCGCGTACGAAAGCTCGATCTGCGTATTTTTCTGAAGAAAGTCAGTACCCGCCGAGACGGAAATGGCGTTCGAGCGGTAGTCGCTCTCGGTGCCGTATGAATAAGCTGCAGCGAGGTGCGTGTTCTTGCGTGTGATTCGCAAGCCTCCGTGCGCGATGTGCCGCTCGTCGGAGAACGACGTCGCCGACGAGACCACGTCCACCACGCCCTGACTCAATGGCCCGGCCTTCACCGCTTCGGTCGCACCGCTCACGATGTCCGCCTCGTAACCGGCGCTCACCGAAAGCCAGTCGGTGGGACTCACGGCCAAGCTGAGCAGAGGGGTGAGCACCGTCAGCTTGCTGGCCGAGGACGGCTCCAGAAACGCCGTGGTCCGGAGGTCGAGCTCCGCCACCTGCGCGGAAGCATGCAGCGCCCCAGATGCCACGAGCAACGCCGCTGCGCGCGCAGCTCTGAGAGAAGGTGGGCGCATGCGCTCGAACATCAGTTACAGCCGCAGCCGCCTCCTTGAACCGAACCCCCGCCGTACGAGCCCTCGCGATTGTCGAGCGCGTGCTGAACCGCTTCGTCCTCGCTCGCCTGATCGTCGAACTGCATGACCGGATCGGCGAGCACCGCGCGCTGCTCCGGCCGCACCGTGGCACAGCCGGCGCCGAGCACGCCGAGCAGCGCAGAACACAGCAATGTTTTGCGAAGGACTTGCATGTTGCGCCTCAAAAGTAGGTTCCGAGACCGCCCAGGTAGGTCTGCACGTTTTCGTACGAGTCCGAAGTGAACAGGACCATGTTCGTCGCTTCGAGTCGAAACAGAATGCGCAGGCGTAGCGAGATCAACAGGCCCCCACCCGCGCGCGCGTGGAACGTGGAGCGCGGGCTCTTGATGAACTCGTCTTTCGGTTCCTCGCGCATGCCACCCGCGCCCAGGTGCACGAACGGCGCGATCGCCCAATCCGGAGCCAGGTTGAGCGTGCCCCCTGCACCGTAGATGATCCGCTGCCCCTCACTGTGCAGCGCGAGGCCGATGTACGGCTCGAGCGCGATCGCCGGAGCGAGCACGAGCGCGGGCTTGAGCTCGACGTAACCGTCGCCGTCGTTCACGCCGCCGGTCATGGCCAGGCCTCCGCGCGCCTCCTGCAAGGCGGGCGGCGCGAAGAAGCCGGGCTTGGACGGCGCGTCGTCCGCGTCGGGATCCACGCCGAGGGGCTCCACGGTATCGCCGAGCACGTAACCCATGCGGCCGTCGGGTAGCGTGACCTGCAGCCAAAAACCTGCTCCCTCGCGGTTTTCGATGAGCAACGTCTCGCCGCGCTGCGCCCGGTAGATCACGCGGTGCGAAATACCCGGACCCGAACGCAGCTCGGTCTCGGCGACGATCACGCGCGCGAACGCGTCCACGTCTTCCGGATCTTCCGCGGCGCTCGCGCCGAGCGGAGCGAGCAGCCACGCGCAGGCAGAGCAGACGGCAACTAGGGTTCTCATTGCGTTGCGTACTGCGTGGCCCATTCACGGATCAGATCGGCTTCGGGGCTGTCGTTATCGAAGACCGTGCGCGGGTGAGTCGCGACGCCGGTGGGCTTGATCAGAAGGAGCGCCTTGCCGGGATCGCGGTTCATCTTCGCCTGCGCGCGCTGGTAGTTCTGTTGCGCTTCGCCCGGTGGGCTTCCGCTCACGGGAACGACGCCGCCCTCGCAATTGTCGGCGAACAGCGGCGAATAGTCCACGACGCGAAACGACGTCTGCGTGTGATGACAACTCGCGCTCGACTCACCCGAACCATTGCCCGCGCCGCAACCCTGCTCGAAGATCATGGGCTCCACGCGGCAATAGAAGAAGTTCGCGTCGAAGATCACGTCCGCGACGCTAAAGTCCTCGCCGGGGTCGACCGTTTCATTGCAGGAAATAGCGGCCAGCGCGAGCAAGCTCGCGCAAAGCCGCCAGCACGTCGTGTTTCGAATTGAATGAGCACACAAAACACGCAAGCCATACGCCCGGGCGAGCACGAAGTTCACGCTAACAAACGCGCGCGTGGAGAGCGAGCGCGACGCGTCTGCGCGCTCACTCCGTCGTGCCCCAGAACAAACGCACCGTGCGAGCCGCGCGTGAAAGGTCACACCTAATGTGGCAGGGCTCCCAGGAAGAGCTTGATGGGCGAGCGCCATGTCGACTAACTCTTTGGCCCTGCCTGCCTCGCTGTGGCATGCTCCCCTACACTATCCCACCTCGTCACCGTGACCTCGTCGAAGCGTCCCGATGACCGCGTGGGGGGTTCATGAAACAGCCGTGCCGGTCGGCGTT
>DATHEN010000155.1:0-3379 GCA_035318565.1 Polyangiaceae bacterium | reverse complement strand
CCGACGTTGCAGGGTCTGTTCGTCGAGCAAGCCGCGCGCATCGCTCCCGACGGTGTGATCGCGTTGGTCCTGCCGAGTCCGGTCGCGGATCTCGAGGGCTATGCCGCTACTCGTCGGGCGCTCACCGCGCGACACAGCGTGTGCGAGCCGCTCCTCGAGTTCGGTCAGGACGCCTTCGAAGGCGTGACGCAGCCTTGCTTCGCGCTCGTGGCGGAGGCAGAGCCGGATAGCGCGCCCAGCGCGCGCCCCTGGAACCTCGACGAGCGCCAGCGCGCGCGCATTCGCGCCGAACAGGTCAGCGCGCCGAGCTGCGTCGAGAGGCTGGCCGGCTTACCGTGCTTGCCCGGAGCCGTGTTCGGCGAGATGGGTTTTCAGAGCACGCGCATCGTGTCGGAGTCGCTCTTACTCCGCGCGTCGGAGCCGCAAGGAGCTTTTCGCTTTCCGTTGCTCGAGGGCCGCGACGTGAGCGAATTCAATCAGCGCTCACCGCGTCTGTTTCTGAATCCGGACCTTACGGTCTTGCGCCAGGCGGGTTGTCGTCTGAGAGACGCCGCGGACTACACTCGGGTCGCGTTCGTCGTGCGGCAGACGGCCAAGGTCACGATAGCAGCGCTGCATCACGGGGCGCCCTTCCGCAACAGTTTGCTGGCGGGTTTCGCGCATGCCGAGTATTCGGCTCCGGCGCTGGTGGCGCTGCTGAACAGCGCTCTATACCGAAGCTTTCACCTCGCGCGGCAGCGCGATGCGCGGCAGGCGGCCTTCCCACAGGTGAAGATCCGCCATCTGCGCGCCCTGCCCGCACCCCCGCGCCAGGGCGGCGCGCTCGAAAACCTGGAAGCGCTCACCCGCGCAGCGACCGAGTCTCGGCTGACTCCGGAGCTACGGATCGAGCTCGACGCTCGCGTGTTCGCGCTGTTCGGTGTGGGCGCGGCCGAGCGCACCGAAGTCTTGAATTTCCTCGGCAAGAGCCGAGCGCACGCAGCGCCGCTCAGCGAATGACGCCGAAATAGGCGGCCGTGCTCACGGCGATCAACGCCAGCACGAACAGCGCGATCAGGCCGGTCTTGTTGTTCGCCCCGCGGGCGGCGATTGGCGCGGCAGGCGCGTGGCTGATCGTGACGGGCAGCGGCGCGCGGCGCGAGCTCGTGGGGCTCGAGAGCGGAGCGGAAGGCGGCGCCGACGAAATCGCTGGGCGTGTCGAGCGCTGGCGGCCCGCGGAGGGCGAGTCGTCCTCCAGAGCCGCCAGATTGCCGAGCTCGAATTGCCGCGCGGCGGGCGAGGGGCGCTGCGAGTCGTCCGGGGAGCTCGAGCGCCCGACATTACCCATGTCTTTGGTCCAGTCCTGGACGTCCTCGAAGGCGCCGAGGTTCAGCGGCGCGGAACCCTGTTGCGTGGCGGGTTTCTCCTGCGCCGTCTCTTCGATCGAAGTGAACTCGAACAGCGCTTCGTCGATCAGCGATCCGATCAGCGATCCACGGTCTACCTTGCGCCGGCGATCGCGCTCGCGTTCGATGCGAATCGGTTCGACCAGCTTGGCGATGTCGAACGAGGACACCGCACGTCCGAACTCGAACAGCATGTTGTTCAAGTCGCGGCCGAGCTCGCGAGCGGTCTTGTAGCGCTCCTTGGGATCGCGCGCCAAGGCGCGCTGGATGACGAGCTCGAGCGAAGGCGGCACCTTGGCGTTGAATTGATTGACCGGCGGCACGCGCGCGGACTGCACCTGGCGCACCGTTTCCAGGTCCGTTTCGCCGAGGAACAAGCGCCGGCCGGCAAGCATTTCCCAGAGGATGATGCCCACGGCGAAGATATCCGTGCGGTGATCGACGGGCTGGCCGAGCGCGGCTTCCGGCGAGAGGTAGCTGAACTTGCCCTTGATGATCCCGGGCTCGCTGCGCTCGAGCTGGCTGTTCGCCTTGGCCAGGCCGAAGTCCACGATCTTCACCTCGCCGTAACGCGTGATGAGCACGTTGGGCGGGGACATGTCCCGGTGCACGATGTGCAGGTTCTCGCCTTTGCCGTCGATGAGCTCGTGTGCGTACGAGAGCCCCTCGCAGATGCGCACGCAGATCAGACACGCTTCTTCCGGCGGCATCGAACGGCCGAGGCGTTTCTGATACTCGATGACGGCTTTCAAGTCCGCGCCGTCCACGAATTCCATCACGATGAAATACGTGTTGTCGCCGACGCCGATGTCGAACACCTGAACGCAGTTCGAATGCGACAGATGCGCGCTCACCCTCGCTTCGTCGAGGAACATGCCGATGAACTGCTTCTTCTCGGACAGGTGCGGCAGCACGCGCTTGATGGCGACGATCTTCTTGAAACCTTCGAGGCCGGCGCTTTCGGCGCGGAACACCTCGGCCATGCCGCCCGAGGCGATCTTCTCGAGGACTTTGTAGCGTTGCTGCTGATGAGCCATCGACGCGGTCGCCTCACGAGGCGTTCGCGAGACGAGGCCAGCCTAGTACCGATTCAGGACGCGAGGCTAGTCCTCGGGCACCCTGCCTCACGTATCCGCGTAGGCATACAGGCGTTTCAGCAGCTGCAAGTGGCCGTTCGGCACTGGTTCGAAACGTCTTGCATCGAAGGCGGCCGTGCTCTCGTCCGTCATCGAGAGGAGCGCCGCCGTCAGGCGCTGGCGTGTGACGAGTGGTACGTGTGCGCCCGCCGCGATCACGTCTCCCGGGATGGGCCCGACGAGCAAGAGCACCCGCACGCTGCTGGCTCGCGCGCCCAGAGCCAACCAGGGGGCGCGCGCCAGGGCAGTTCCTGCGGCATCCAGTGCGACGTGCGTGGCGCCGACATCGGCTTGACCATCGAGCACCGCGCGCACCACCGCGGGGTGGGATTCACAGAATATTTCGCGCGCGAACGTTTGCTCCAGAGCCAGCCCGAGTGAGCGCAAATGCCAGCGCGGCACGAAGTAGCCGGACGCGCTCTCACGTGAAACCCAGGCCACAGTGGCCTGTTTCAAGTCGGCGAGCGTGCGGACCGGGCCCTTGCTCAGCGCGAACAGTGCAGAATGGTAAGCCGAGCGCGTGCTGCGAGTGACCGCTACCAGCGCCACCGTAGCGTTGCGGTTCTCGAGCTCCACCGCGACGAGCGGGGGCGCCCAGTACAAATCGACGCCCGGCTGCGCGCTGCTCTCGATGAGCTCCGCGTAAGAGCTCAAGGGCAGGACCGTGAGCGCGACGCCGCTGACCTCGCCCAGATTTTGGCAGAAGCGGCCCAGTGCCTCGCGGATCGCCTTGGACGGCGTAACGGCGGCCAGACACAACGTGGGCACCTGCCCAGATTAGGGGGTTTCCCCAATTTGCTGAAGCCCCCTGAGCGTCCTCGAAGCGGAGAGAAAAGGGCTCGGCGCCGGCGCCAGCTT
>DATHEN010000154.1:0-6424 GCA_035318565.1 Polyangiaceae bacterium | reverse complement strand
CGCACCGCCGGCCCGCGTCAGTTACATCGGTCCGCAGAACGCGACCGTCACGGTTACGATCGCGCGCCGAGTCAGTGAAGCGAAATTCGAGAAGCGACCGGTGGAAGTGATCGGCATGGCGAGCGGCGTGGTTACCCCGCGCACGGTAGACGTCACCGTGGTCGGCCCACCGGAAGTGGTACGCGCGCTCCGTCCGGAACAAGTCGTCCCGCGCGCGGACCTGACGCGCGTGCCGGGCCTGGACGTCAAGAACATGAAGCACGGCTCGGCAACTCTCAAAGTCGTCGTCGACCTCGCACACGCGGAGGCGGAGGTGCAGCCTCCGTCCGTGAACGTGAAGTGGTGACGTGAGCAGGCCACTCGAGTTCAAGCAGCGCGTGCACCTGCCGATGGACATCGCGCTCGAGCAGCGCGCGAGTCGTCCCGTGAATCCCGCGTACTGGGGCGCACTGGTTTGGTGCGCCGTCGTTTTCGCTGGCTACCACGGGCTACAGCGCTGGCTTGCCCAGGACGACTTCGCGATCCGCGATTTGCCCCCCCAGCCGGCGGCGATCGAACGCGAGGAAATGTTGCCAGAGCCTGCCCCGGCGCCATCACCCGCGGCGAATGCCTCGCTTGCGCCGCCCCGTCCGCCTGTTACGACACCCGAGCCCGTAGCTACGGTGCTGCGCGGTGGTCTGCCCGAGCCGGAACCCGACGAATTGGAAACACTCGGTCCCGAGCCAGAGCCCGAGCCAGAGCCCGAACCCGAGTCGAAGCCGGAACCGCGAGCTGCCCTGGGAAGCGCCGCCCGTGCGCGTCCAAAGACTATCCCGGCGCGCAATTCCAATCCTCGCAAGCCAGCTCCGGCTCCGGCTCCGCGCGCGTTGTTCACACCCGCTGCTGATGAAGAGCCGGTTGCCACCTGGGCCGAGCGCACACCTGCGCCCGGTGTTTCCAGCGTTGCACCGCAAAGGCCGCTGGAGTCCCCCGAGCCGCCCGCGCCCATCGAAGCGGGAGCGAGCTGCGAGGGCGCTGTCGCGAAGTACAACGAAGAGATCAATCTGGAGCGCCCCGGGACGACTCCGGACATCAGCGCGGAAACGTACGCCGGCATCCTCAACAATGGGTCGTATTTCGCGCGTTGCGGCATTCCAGCGCACGTGCGGGTCAACATCTGTGTCGCGGTTCAACGAGGACGCGCAGTTGGCGTGACCGTACGTACTTCTCCTACCCAGCGCGAGGGTGAGCGCTGTGTGCGGAGCGCCGTGCGCCGACTACGCTTTCCGTATCATCCGAAACTCGACGTCACGCGCACTGTTTTCGCACCACAGTAATTGCAGCTTCATGATCTCGTACTGGCCCGCGGAGCCGTACCGGTGCCATCGAGTTGTGCTAGTCTCGGAATTGGGCCCGAGTCGCGAGGGGTCTTTAAAGCGTTTAGTGCGCGTAAGAGGGGACGCATGAGCGAAAGTCATGGGGTTGCGATAGAGCACAGTCCGCCGGTGGCGGCGCGGCTCGACGTACCGTTCGAAATCCGCACGAAAGGCATCAGCTTCCGGTCCTTCTTTTCAGCGCTCGAGCACCTGCGGGGGGACGAAGTGGTGACCCGCACCATCGAACAACTTCCGGACGACCTGCAGGAAGCGGTCATGCTTCGCCGCATCGCTGCAACCGAATGGCATCCGATCGCCTGGTTTCGGGAGCTGCACCGCGCAGTGCGTCGCGTCACGGGCGAAGGCCCGGCGCTGTGTCGCGAGCTGGGTTTCGAAAGTGTTCGACAGGATTTCAACGGTCCGCTGCGAGCGCTCGCTTTCACGCTCTCACCCCAGGGGATCCTGCGGCGCGGGCCGCGCATATTTCGGACGTACTACCGTCCGGGAGAGATGTACGTGCTCGATGCCGGCCCCGGCCGCATGCGCGTGCACTGGAGCGGCTGTTCGGGTTTCGACGTGAACCTATGGAACGACACGCTCGGCGGCTGCGAATCGGTGTTGAAAGTGTGCGGCGCGCGCGCGGTCGACATCAGCGTCATTTCGGGCGCGGGCGAGCACGACTCGAGAGCGGAAGCCATCGCACGCTGGTCATGAGCTGAGGCCGCGCGCCGCGTGAGGCTCGCTCAGTCCAGAAACACGATCTGCAGGCGCGAGCGCGCGTTTTGGTAAAACGACGCCAGCGCTTCCGAAAGCCGGCGTCCCACGTACCAGCGGCGCAAAGGCACGGCCGCGCGTTCGTACGGCAGATCACGAAACGGCGTCTGCACGCTGCGGTGCAAGTTGCGAAGCTCGGCATCGCTCGGCAGAAGCATGGGAGCGACCATGCGATGCAGATACAAGCTCGCCCGCGCGGAGCGGCGCAGCATGCGCAAGATTTCGCGTTCCTCGATGCCCTCCGCGCGCGCCGCCCGATCGAGCAGCTCGGCTCCGCCGACCCGTGCCACGAGCATCGCTCGCGCCGCGTCCGACTGCCGCACCAACTCACTGGCGGTGGGCTCGGGCTCCATGCGCAAGCTGGCCAGCAGGTTCTCGGCGATGTTTCGCTCGAGAGCCGCGCGAACGTGTCGCTCTCGATACGGCTCGCTATCACCGGGCGAGCGATCCGGATCGGCGAGTGCTTCCAGCCGCGCCTCGAAGGCGAGCGCGCGCTGGAAGACGAAGCGCGGCGAGCGCGCGCCGCCGAGCTCCGGTGCCATGTAGCGGACCACCGCACGATCCAGCGCGGTCACCGGCCCCGCTTGCGCCGCCGCCTGCGCCCCGGAAAACGCCAGCGCCGAGAGGGCGACTACTGCAGCAATCCCGAAGCGGCGCCGAGCTGTTCCGATGGGCAAGCGCGGCCCCTCAGCGTGCGGCGGTGCGTTTGCGTGACGACGGCGAAGGCTCTTCGTCATCCGAGCCTTTTGGGATTTCTTGCGACTCTCGATCGTCGACGTCGTCGTTCTCGGCGCCGGGCTGGCTGTCGTGCCGAGTCACGAAGGTGCGCGCAGCTCGGCGCGCCTTCACGAACTCGGCGAAAGCCGTCACCTTCTCGAGGTCTCGGGCGCCGAGTGCGTCCGCCAGCTCGCGCAGCTGCTTACGCAAGGACTCCGCACTTCGACCGCGGCGGCCCGACAGCTGCTCTTGGGAGATCGGCGTCGTGACCTCCGTCGGACGATCAGCAGGCGCGGGGGCTTCCACCGGCCACACGGGACGCGGCACCGGCTGCAGCGCGTGCGCGCTCAACCAGGCCTCCATGAACACCCGCAAGCGCTCGCTGCGAAACGCAAACCAGCGTTCGCGTTCCGGACCGTGCGACATCAGGACGTCTTTGAAGCGGCGAAAGGCGCCCTTGCCATCGATGGCACTGGTGAGCCGCTCGCGCAGCTCGGCGTCCTCCACCATGGGAATGAAGCGCTCCATCCAGCGGTACTGCTCACGAGAGCTCACCGGATCCACGCGCATGTAGTTTCCGTCCGAGGCAATCCGGGCGTGCATCTCCGGATCGGCAATGCCGTCCACGACGCGCAGCACCTCACCCGTTTCGATGTGCAGGTAGCTGTGTACTTCCGGCGCGTTGTTCTCGAACGCGTCTTCGAGTGCCTCCCAGTCGACTGGAACGTCCCTCACGGGGGGCTCACCGGCAGATCCGCCTTTTTCCTCGTCGACCATGGCTCCTCTACTTTCACGTCAAGGTAAGGGAAGATTCACTGGGCTTCTGAACTCGCGTCGTTCTGGCTGCGGGCCCTGCGCACGGCTAGCCGCCACGCTTCACGCTGGGCTTGCCGCTCTTGGTCCGTCATTTGTACCGAGAACGTTCTGTCGAACTTGATCATTCGCGCGGCGTCTTGCCCGCTCGAAAAGATCCCTGCTCCGACCCCCGCCAGCATGGCCGCCCCCCTGGCCGTGGATTCGAGCTCCACCGGCCGTTCGACCGTCACGCCCGAGATATCGCTTTGTAGCTGCATCAGAAGGTCGTTCGCGGCAGCACCTCCGTCAACCCGCATTCGGGAGACGTTTTTGCCCAGATCCTCGCTCATGGAGCACACCACGTCGTTCACCGAGAGCGCTATGGCATCCAGCGTGGCCCGGGCCAGATGTGCGCGCGTGGTGCCCCGAGTGATGCCGCAAATCAGGCCACGGGCGTCGGGGTCCCAGTGGGGCGCTCCCAACCCGGCCAGGGCCGGTACGAATGCGACGCCATCGCTGCTCGGAACTTTTCGCGCGAGTTGCTCGATCTCGGCCGCCGACTCGATGATTCCTAGGCCATCGCGCAGCCACTGAACCGCCGCGCCCGCAACGAACACGCTGCCCTCGAGCGCGTACACGACCTCCTCCCCGATTTGCCAGCCGAGCGTCGAAAGCAGGCCGAAACGGCTCTCGACCGGCGCGCTCCCGGTGTTGACGAGCAGAAATGCACCAGTGCCGTAGGTGCACTTCGCTTCACCCGGTGCAAAACACGCCTGCCCGAACAGCGCGGCGTGCTGATCCCCGGCGATGCCCGAGATGACGATCCCATCCCGCAAGCCCGGCACGTTGCGGGTATGCGCCACCGGCCCAGCCGAAGGGACGATCTTCGGCAGCACGGCGCGGGGAACGGACAGAAGCTCGCACATCCCCGGATGCCAGGTGCGTGAACGCAAATCCATGAGCAAGGTGCGGGATGCATTCGTCACATCGGTGATGTGCGGGGCGTTTTGTGCCGCACCCCCGGCAAGCTGCCACACCAAGTAGGAATCGACGGTGCCGAACGCGAGCTCACCGCGCTCTGCGCGGGCGCGGCAATCGGGCACCTCGTCGAGCAACCACCCCAGCTTGGTCCCGGCGAAATAGGGATCGATGACCAGCCCGGTCGCCTCGCGTACGGCGCGCTCATGGCCGGCCGCTTTGAGAGCTGCACAGCGATCCGCCGTTCTGCGGTCCTGCCAAACGATCGCGCGGTGCACCGCCTGTCCGGTTTGGCGATCCCAGAGCAAGGTAGTCTCGCGTTGATTCGTAATGCCGATGGCAGCGACGGAATCGTCGCGGACTCCGGCGCTCTTCAGCGCGTCGCGAACGGAAGCCAGCACGCTCTCCCAAATTTCAGCGGGTTCGTGCTCTACCCAGCCGGCTTTAGGGAAATGTTGCGGGAATTCGCGATTCGCCCGGCCCAAGATGGCGCCGTCCGTCGCCAAAACAAGAGCTGTTGAACCGGTTGTCCCCTGATCGATGGCAAGAATATGTCGCGCTTGCGCCACGGCCTCTCGAGAATAACAGTTAACTCGGCTGTTGCGCGCATCAACGCTCCTGCGCACCTTTTGTGGGCCGCGCCGCGAGCCCGCTCCGCACCGCGAGTACTACGGCGCAATGGGACCCGGCCGCCGAGCCTGTCTGCTGGACCGGGGAAGCGGCTCGCGACCCCCGCAATCGGCGCCGCGAAGCGCTGTTGGACACGCTCATGCTTGTCCCTGAGTGACGGCACGGGTAGCCTCTTGAGCCCTGATGGCGCGTATTTTGCTCGCAACTCCGGAAGGTCAGCAGGTCGTCGAGCTGCGCGCCCACAACTCGCTTGGCCGTCATCCGTCGAACTCGATCCAGCTGCTCGACAAGATTGTGTCGAAAGAGCACTGCATCATCGAGAAGCGCGGTGACGTGTACGTGCTGCGCGACCTCGGTAGCCTCAACGGCACGTACGTGAACGGCGAGCGAGTGGCGGGCGAACAGGGCATGCGTCACGGCGACGACATCGCTCTCGGCGCGACGCGCGCGCGCTTCGACGACGGCTCCGGTGCATCCGTTGCACCACCCCCACCCGCGGGTTCTCCGATAGGCGCGGGTACGGGTCCGACGTCCGGCTGGCAACCGGCAGCGCCCGTGTTCAGCCAACCTGCGCATACGCCTCCTCACGGCCCCGCGTCGGAACGCGGCGGTGCGCCGTTTTCCGGAGCCCGAGCTCCGGAACCGCAACCGTACACTTACCCGCCACAGCAACAGATCGCGCCGCCCGCGTGGGCGCGAGCGGCTTCGGGCAATCCCGCCGCGCCCGGCACCGCCGTGATCGGCGCGGTCGCGGAGATGCCGAGTTTGCCTCCGGTCAACGCCACGCGCGTCGACGTCAACGACCGCGCGCGGGCGATCGGCACGCAGATCGCCGCCACGCAAAAAGGCTTTTTGCCTTACGACCACCTGGCCGGCAATTCACAGCAGCTGGCGGCAGACTACGAGCGCCTGCGCCTTTCACACGAGCTTTCGCGTGAAATCGCGCTCGAGCGCGATTTGGCGACCCTGCTCAACAAGATCCTGCTCACGATCTTCAAGTTCGTGCGCGCGGACCGCGGCGTGATCTTCCTCTGTGATCCAAACGGGGAATTGAGACCGGGAGCCAGCCTGCGCCGGGACGGAACCGACGCGCCCATCACCGTTTCCTCCACGATCATGGATCACGTGATCAAGGAGCGCGCGACGGTGCTGACGCACGACGCCGCCATGGATTT
>DATHEN010000153.1:0-4259 GCA_035318565.1 Polyangiaceae bacterium | reverse complement strand
TGGCCACTCGGCCGCTCGCCGCCGTGGGCCACGCCAAACGCGCGGTGCGTTTGGGCGGAAGTCTCCCGCTCGATCAGGGCCTCGCCTTCGAGCGACTGGCGATGGCGGTGCTCGGAACCACGGGCGAGGCTCGAAAGCGCGGCGCGCACTATTTGAGCCAGTTCAAAGCGGGTCGCAGCGCGCGTCAGATCTTCGACGAGCTTCGCAAGCACGGTCTTCGTGCGGAGTCGCCACGTTCGCCGTGACTCACCCCGAACGCTCTGTCGGCGGCGAGGCCGAGAAGACCCTGCCCAATCGGGTGGTCGAGCACTTCCTGACTCGCATCTTCACGGGCGAGCTGGCAGCGGGCAGTAAATTACCTCCGGATCGTGAGCTGGCGGGTCAGCTCGGCGTCGACCGCACGTCACTACGGATGGCGATGCAGCAGCTCTCGCGCATGGGGCTGGTGCGCGCCGTGCGCGGTTCGGGCGTTCACGTGCTCGACTATCGGGAACACGCCGGTTTGGACTTTCTCGCCGCGATCTTCGCGCTACCCGACGTATCGCTGGGAGGAGCGTTTCTGCTCCAGGCGTTGGACGATTGGATCGATGTCATGCCGGTCATCGTCGGCCGCGCTCTGGCTCGAGCTACCCGAGACGAGCATCGCCTGCTCGACGCGCTCCTGGAAAAACAGCTGGAGCTGCTCGCGAAAAGCAAGGCGGTCGCGGAGGTCGTGGCGCTCGAGCTCGATCTCCAGGACGACATCACGCGGCTGCTCGGCAATACGACCTTGATGTTGCTCCGCAATTCCAGCCGCCCTTTACGTCGAAAGTTGGTGGCTCTCTACTTCGAAGAGACCAGCGTAAGAGACCACGTGGAAGCGCAGCGCGCGTTGCTCGCCGGGGCCCGGCGCGGCACGCCCGATGCAGAACAGCTCGCCGAGAACTATCGGCAATACCTGCGCCTCAAGACCGAGCCCCTCCGGCGCCGCCTTCAGACCCTACCGGTGAATCCGGCGATCGTTTCGCGACGGCGTCGGAAGTTCTGAGTTTTCGTAAACCGAAGGACAGACATGAGCCTCTTGAACCAGATTTTTCGTCCGCTCACGCCGCAAGACGCCCTGGAGCTCGAGCCCGAGCATCTCGCGGGATTCAAGCGCAGTCAGCGGATCGCGTACGACTGCGTCACGCAGGTGGAGCAGGAGCTACGCGCCGGCATGACCGAGCGCGACGCGGCACACCGCATGGAAGAGGTGCTGCGCGGTCACGGGGTGCGCGAGTACTTCCACCGCGCCTTCGCCTGGTTCGGGGATCGCACGGAGTTCGCGCGCTTCCGCACGAACTTCGATTTTTTTCCCACCCGGCGCCGCCTCGAGCCTGGCATGCCCGTCATCCTGGACGTGGCACCCGTGGTGGACGGGCACGCCGCGGACATCGGCTATGCGTGCAAGCTGGGTGAGTCGGCCCTGCATGATCAGATGCTCCTCGACCTCGAGCCGTACCGCCAGCTGATCATCGAAGGCGTGCTCGCGCGCAGGAACATGACGGACATCTACCAGGACGTGAATCGACTGATCGAAGCGCAAGGCTACCAGAACCGTCACCAACGTTATCCGTATCGCGTACTGGCGCACCGAGTGAACTACCTACCTCCGCGCGAACGCACCGCGCTCACCGTGGCCGGCTTCGGCGCGCCAGCGCTGCGTTACCTGCTCGGCCGAGTCGCCCGAGCCAAGCGTGGCGCCGAGCATCATTCTCCCTTCTGGAACGATGCCTCGCCCGCCGCGCGTCCCGCGGATCCGGGGATCTGGGCAGTCGAGCCGCACCTCGGCTTTCGTGGCGTGGGGGTCAAATGGGAAGAGCTCTTGGTCGTCACTGAAACGGGTGCTTACTGGCTCGACGACGATCTGCCCCACGTCCGACGCTTCGAGCGCCTGCGTGCGGCACAGGTCTCAGGTGCTCGTACGCCAGCGCAGCACTCGCCGGAGCTGCGCCCGTGAGCGGCGCGTTCGCGGGCAAGACGGTGCTCATCACCGGTGCAGCGAGCGGCATCGGCCGCCAGACCGCGTTCGCGTTCGCTGAACGCGGAGCGCGGCTGGTGCTCGTAGACGTGAACTCGAGCGGTCTCGAGCGTACGGCGCTGCTCTGCAGCAAGCTCGGCGGCCAGGTCGAAACGCATGTTGCGGACGTCGCGTCCGAGGAGGCGATGCGCAGCCTGGCCGCACGGGTTCACGAGCAGGTCCCGGCGCTCGACGTCTTGGTGAACAACGCGGGCGTCGGAGTGGCCGGCAGCTTCGTCGGCACCCCGCTTTCCGACTGGGATTGGGCGCTGGGCATCAACGTGAAGGGCGTCGTGCACGGCTGTCACTTCTTCCTGCCGGCAATGATCGAGCGGGGTCGCGGAGGCCATGTCGTCAACGTGGCCTCCGTCGCGGGCCTCGTGGCCGCGAAGCTCATGTCGGTGTACAGCGCCACCAAGTTTGCCGTGGTGGGCTTGTCCGAGTCGCTGCGCACCGAGCTCGCGCCCCACGGCATTCACGTGAGCACGATTTGTCCCGGCGTCATCGATACGCCCATCACGCGAAACACCCGCTTCTCCGGTGAGCTCGCCGGAAATTCCGCATTCAAGGAGGGCGTAGCTCGGTTTTATCAAAAACGCGGCTATGGTCCGGAGCGCGTCGCGGCCGCGATTGTCCGCGCCGTCGAGAAGCGGCAGGGGCTCGTGCCGGTGTCGCCGGAGTCCTGGGCGCTGTACTACGGCAAGCGCTGGGCGCCCCGCCTCGTCGAAGCGCTCATGGCACGCGACGTTCCGATTTGACGCCTGGTCCAGGGCCGCGCGCGCCCGCATTTGGGACAGCGACGTCCTGCTGTCCTGCACGTGTACGTAGCCGTGGATCGAGACACGCGTTCCCTTGCACGAGGAATTTGCGGCGCCTACCGTAGCCGGCGTGGAGTATCGCTCGCGTCGAAGCTGGCTCTGCGCGTTCGGGCTGACTCTTGCGTTTACAGCGCCAGGCGCTTGCTCGGCGGGCGAAGGCGCGACGCCCGGTGCCGGTCGCGCCGGCTTCGACGGCGGCGTGCAAGGGGGGAGCGGTGGCTCTGCCGGCAGCGCCGGCACGGGCGGGACCTTGCTGGCACCCCCCGCTGCGGGCGGTAGCGGCGGCCAGTCGAACGACGCGGGCTGCTTCGCTACCGGCCAGGAAGTACGGAGTCAGACGATTCCGGCGGACATCATCATCGCCGTCGACAACTCACTGAGCATGGCGGACGAAGCGGTTTTCGTTCAAAACAACCTGAATCAGCTGTTCGCGCGCATCGTTCAGAACAACGTCGACACACACGTGGTCGTGATCTCCGATCACGGCTTGTTCGGCATCTGCGTGCCGCCGCCGCTCGGAACCGGCAATTGTCTGTTGCCTGGCGCTGACAGCAAGCCTCCCGCATTGCTGCACGTGCCCACGCACATCGACAGCCACGATGGCCTGAACCGGATCCATGCGGCGTTTCAGCAGTACCGGAGCGCGCTCCGCGCAGACTCGATCAAGTCGCTGGTCATCATCAGTGACGACAACTCCACGGATCCGCCCCACAACCAGGCCGATCCTTTCATCAGCGCGTTCACGGCGCTCGATCCCGTGCTTCACAACGGACCGGGCGGCGCGCGCAGCTGGAAGATGCATGGCATCGTGTCCTTCAAGAACGCGATCGAAGGCTGTCTCGGTGCCACCCTGGGCGGCGCGGGTCTGATCTGGCGAGAGATCATCCAGAAGACCGGCGGCGTGGAAGGCGACCTGTGCACGCAGAACTTCCAACCCGTGTTCGACAAGATCGCCGAGAACATCATTCAAAGCTCGACACCGCTCGACTGCGAGTGGCCAATTCCGCCGCCGCCTCAGGGCCAGAGCTTCGACCCGAACTTCGTGAATCTGGATTTCACGCCGCAAGGGCAGGGCGCCGAGCGCATCTATTATGTCTCCGAACCTGCGCAATGCGCCGCGAAGGGCGGCTGGCATTTCGATCGAACCGTGAATCCGTCGCGTGTCATTGCATGCCCGGCGAGCTGCACGCGACTCAAAGCCGCCACGAGCGCGCGCGTCGACGTCGTGTTCGGTTGCCGCCGCGAAGACACGCCGCCGGAGTGACGGATAAACGAAACCCCGCACCGGTTCGCACCGATGCGGGGTCTCTCACTTCCGGGGTACAGACCGAACTATTGGCTCTTGAGTGTGTCCAGCCGCGTGCGACGCAGGAGCAGTAGCTGGCCGTCTTCGACGGTGTTGG
>DATHEN010000152.1:0-3274 GCA_035318565.1 Polyangiaceae bacterium | reverse complement strand
TACGGGATCGGCGCCGGGTCGACGTGCCAGCGTCCGCCGAGCTCGTTCGCTCCGACCGAAAGGTAGCCGTCCTCGCGCGCCTCGATCAGCGTCTCGATGTGCCCCGTCCAGCTCGACGGATCGTCGCGCCAGTAGATGACCGCGGAGCCGGGTGGCGGGCGGTAGCCGGCCTCTGCCTCGGAACCTGGCACCCAGCGCCCGCGGCGGCCCTCCTGGGCGTCTCGCATGACCTCTTTGGCGGCCGCCCGCCAGGGTGGCTGGCTCTCGCCGGCCAGGGCTACCTCGCCCTCGGCAAAGCCCCTGGCAGCGGCGCAGAAGTTGGCCGGCGGCCGTAGCCCCAGGCGCTTGCCGCCCCGCTCACAGCCGGCCAGGTACTCTGCCACGCGTGCAGTGGGCACGGGTGACGTGCCGTAGCGCTTCGCCTCGCCGAGGCACCATGCCAGCACGCGCTCACGCAGCGGCTTCGAAGGGTCGAAGGCGGCAAGCTGCGGCTCGGTGTCGCTCGGCGCCGGCGGCGACGACCTCACCAGCGGCGGTGAGATGAACTTCGCGCACGCCTCTGGACCGACCACGCGAAGCTGCTTCACGTGCGCCTTGCCGTCGGCGCCCTCGCCCGCGAGAACATGAAGACCCTGCTCGTGAACGTCCTCGAGTTGGTGCGCGCGCACGATGTGCACGGCCCTGAGCAGGGTGTCGACCGTGTCCTTGCACGGCGTGTACGGCGGAACGATCTGGCTGTGCGTGACGACGAGCACCTTGCGCCCGCTCATCGCTTCCATTGCGTAGTCGATCACGCCGGAGATAGGGCCCGTGGAGTTGGCGTGCAGGCCGTCGATCAGCACCACAGCAATGCAGCGCCGGCGGGCGTCCTGGTTCCTGAGCCATGCGCGTGCGGCCCAATTTCCGGCCGAGAAAGCGATAAGCACGACCTGGCTGTCTGCCGGCGCGTCCTTGGCGAAGAACTTCACCGCAGCGTCGAGCGTCGGGTAGTCGCGCGCGAGCCCGGAGAGCTCGTCGTAAGCAGCGCTCATGCCTTTGCGGTTGGCGAAATAGACCCTGCACCCGAGCGCTCGCTCGTACGCCGCTTTCACCACCGGGTCAGCGTGGACGAAGAGCGCGATCATGGGGGTTAGACCTTGTTTCCGAACTTGGCGGCTTTCTTCGCCGCGAACGTCTTGTCCCCCTGGCGCTGCGTCTCGTAGCTCGTTTCGATGCGCGTAATCGCCTGCTGAACGTCGCTCCCGTCGCGCACCATCTTTTCGATGAGCGAGGCAAGCCGAACAACGGCTATGGCGGCGTCAACCGGGCTCATGTGCAGGGCTGACCGGGGAATTGCGGAACTTCGAACTTGTAGTGCGGCCCGAGCTTCCAGAGGTCGCAGTAGGCGAGCCGCATGGCCAGCGCCGCTCTCAGGACGTCACCCTCGTCCTCGGTCTGCATCGAGTTCACCCAGGCGTCGTGTGTGTGCGCAATGCCGTCATACGCGAGCCAAACGCGCTCCCAGCGCGCGCGCACGTACGCATAGTTCGCGTCGGCGTCGGCGGGTGTCGACGCAGTCTCGACTGCGGTCTCGATCTCGGCATCACGCGCATTGCGCAGCATCGGCAGCACGACCCGATTCATCGTCACGCTGACCGTGTCCGCAGCCTTGCGCTGCATTGCCAGCTGACTTGCGCCGCAAGCTTGGGTCAGCGTGAACGAGAGCGCGATGCAAACGAGGAGCATCGGGGTCGCCGGCGGCCGTAACGAGACCTTCGGCTCTCCGCCTCCTGGCCCGCCGCCGTACGAAAGCTTGCTTTCCTTCAGGCCGCTGTGCATGCCCATCGCGAGCAGCGTGCCCCAAACCATCGCGCCCACTGCGGCCTGCCAGGGCTCGCCTCGTCGGTACGATTCGACGAATCCGCCGAGCGCGCCGAACACGAACGGAGGAAGCCAGCGCCAGCCGTCGGGGATCTTCGTCCAAAGCCTGTCTCCGAACCTCCGCCAGAGGAAGGTGGCGGCAAAGATTGCGGACGCGACGAAGGCATACCAATCACGCAGCCGAAACGCGTGGAGCATATCTGGCACGAAGGACAGCTCTTGCATGCGGCAAGGCTAACACAATCCACTGCCATGTGGCAGTGAGCTACGGAGAGGACATCCCGCATCACCGGAGGCTGTGCGCCTAGGTCGGCTGTCGCCGCTTCCAGGTGGAGACGTCGCCAGCGGCCGCGCTCGACGCCCGTCGCCCCGGTACCGAAGAGACGTCGTCGATTAGGTGCGGGTGACCTCGGGACGCACGTGCGCTCTGCCCCACCGAGCTCGGCGCACTGCGCCGCTAGCGAGCACCAGCTCCACGTCGTAGTTCGCTGGCCGGTGCGGCATGGCGCTCGTCTGGATCGGTGTAGCTGTGATTGCTACGGTTCCCGACGTGCCGCCCAGCGTCATACCCGAGCCAGTCGCCAGGCTCAGTAGGACCGTGGTGTCGGCGTAGTCTCCGCGGATCTGCATGCGCCCGGTGGCTCCGGACAGGTCAACAGGCCGCGTGATCGTGACCTTCGCGCCGGCAACGCTCAGGACGGCGGGCTTGCTCAGGGTGACCTGAGTGGCGCTCACGTAGGCCAGCACCGTGGTGCGCAGGTCGTTCCCGTCACGGTCAGCGCCGGCCACAACGATCGACCTGCCGATGTCGGCAACCGTGAACGCGAGCGTTGCCGTGAGCACACCCAAGAGGGTCGTCATGGCGCCGTCGGCGATTTTCACCTCGGTCTCCTCGGTGAATTCCCACAGGAAAGTCGCGCCTTGCTCGATCTCGATGTCCTGGAGAATCGCGCTCATGGGCGCAATGATACTGCCAATCGGCAGCTACGGCACTCGATAGTGCTGCGGCGGACGCGACCGTCGACGGAGCTCGTCACATTGAACGCCCAGCGAGACGCTCGAGGTGTCGAGATCACGGGCCCTACGGCTGGGGTTCTTGCAGGACCACGAATCAGCGACCTTCATCAGCTCGGCGCGCGTCCCGGGTGGGCAATGATACTTCGGACACGGATAGATCCGAACCGCCGGCGGGCAAACCGGATTGCACTCGCCTTGTTCGAGGTACGACGGGACATCTCGAAGCTCGCAGTGCTCCCGCACCCATGCCATGGCCTGATCTTGCTCATGGTCGTCGCTGGGTGCTCGAGCGGACGGCACTAGCGCGCGTTCGCACTCCGCCAAAAGCTGCTCGTATTGCTTGGCGAACCCGGCCGTGTCCGGCTCCCGCACGCTGACCGGGCGCTCCGCCCACGGG
>DATHEN010000151.1:0-3986 GCA_035318565.1 Polyangiaceae bacterium | reverse complement strand
TGGCTCGGTCGTGAACATCTCGAGCGCGCTGTCGCACCTCGTCGAAACGTGTTTCGTCGCGTACGGCACGTGCAAGGCCGCGCTCTCGCACATGACTCGGCTGCTGGCGCACGAGTTCGCGCCCCACGTTCGCGTGAATGCGCTGGCCGTCGGCGCGACAGTAACGGACGCGCTGTCGCCGATCTTGAAGATGGACCCGGCGCTGGGCCGCAAGATGGAAGACATGACCCCGATGGCGCGCCTCGGAACGCCGGAGGACATCGCGTGCGCCGCGCTCTACCTGGCCTCGCCCGCGTCGGCGTGGGTCACGGGCAAGGTGTTCGAAGTGGACGGCGGCACCGTGGCTTCCAATTGGCCCATTCAGATCCCGACGGGCATGCCCGAACGAAAGCGGAGCGGCACATGACGTTGAAAGTGATCCAGTGGGGTACGGGCAACGTGGGGGCGTTCAGCTTGCGCTGCATCATCGAGCATCCGGAGCTCGAGCTCGTCGGCGTGTGTGTGCATGGTGATACCAAAGCAGGAAAGGACGCGGGCGCGCTGTGCGGCCTCTCGGACACTGGCGTGCGCGCCACCACGAACGTGGAAAGCATCCTGGCGCTCGCTGCCGATTGCGTCTGTTACACCGCGACCGCAGACCTGCGTCCGTTCGAGGCCATCGAAGACCTCTGCCGCATTCTCGCCTCGGGCAAAAACGTGGTCTCGAGTTCGGTCGTCCCGCTCGTACACCCGGACTCCTTCTTTCCCGAGGTGCGCGACAAGCTGGCTCAGGCCTGTGAAACCGGGCGAACGTCGCTTCTCACCTCGGGCATCGATCCCGGGTTTGCGAACGACCTGCTGCCGCTCGTGCTCACGGGCCTGTGCGGCACATGGCGCCAGTTGCGCGTTCAGGAAGTCATCAACTACGCCACGTACAATCAGCCCACGGTGCTGTTCGAGACCATGGGCTTCGGCGGGCCGCTCGATCACACGCCGCTCTTGCTCACCCCCGGAACGCTCGAATTTGCCTGGGGCGGAACGCTGCGTCTCTTGGCGGAGGGTCTGGGAGTGAAAATCGAGCGCGTCAAGGCGACGTACGAGAAACGCGCTCTCGAGCGTGCCATCCGCGTGTGCGGGCGCGACCTCGAACCGGGAAGCATGGGCGCTCTGCGCTTCGAGGTGCAAGGCTTCGTGGGCGGGCACCCCGCGATCATCGTGGAGCACGTCACCCGTCTGGACGACTCGCTCGCGCCGGAATGGCCCCGTGGCAACGGGTCCTACCGAGTATACGTAGACGGCTTTCCAAAAATGTCCTGCGAGCTCGAATTCGAAGACGAACATGGGGATCACGCGGTCGGCGGGGTGGTGCTCACCGCGACCCGTATCGTCAATGCCATCCCTGCCGTTTGCGCCGCGCGTCCCGGGCTGATGTCGGCGCTCGATTTACCCCTGATTACGGGGAAGGGTTTGTATCGTCCGGCGCGCGTTGACGTCTAAAATGAAACGTGTT
The DNA here is from genome assembly GCA_035318565.1 of Polyangiaceae bacterium. GTDB lineage: Bacteria > Myxococcota_A > Polyangia > Polyangiales > Polyangiaceae > DATDJP01. The sequence continues at coordinate 2,497 of DATHEN010000151.1, read as the reverse complement.
CTATTTTTGTCTCGCTCCCCGGAGGCTCCTGTTCATGCGCACCCTGTTTCACGGCCTTCTGGCCGGTCTGTCCACGTTGTGCCTCAGCTTGGCCGTCCAGGCTGACGCCCCGCGCTACAACATTCCGATCGAGTGCACCAAGGGTCCGAGTGACCAGCGGCACAAAGTCTTGGTGTCCGTCCCGGCCACGGTCACCGAAGGCACGGCCTTCAAGGTACGCGTCGACGGCGTGAATTCGGGCAAGATCTCACATACTGGCCTGAACTACATCTTCGACATGGGCTACGAGTGGGCGGTGCCGAAGGGCGCGGAGCTCGTGGAAGGCTCGCTGAAGATCGTTCCGGGCACCGGCACGGAGAACGTGCGCAAGGGCGCGCGCATCAGCCACAAGGCGGGCGTAATCCACGTCCTCTTACCGGCACGCGTCGAATCCGGCGGGAACTACACGCAGCCGAGCTTCGAGTTCGAGCTGAAGGCCACGGCTGCGGCAGGTGCCACGATCTCTCAGGTGTTCCGGCGCTACAAGGTGACGGCCAATGCGTTCATCGTAGGGGACGTCAAGACCACGTGCGATCCGCGACCCAAGCCTTACTTCCTCGCTGGCACCAAAGTACAGCCTGCGAGTAAGTAACGTCAGCGCGAACAGCGGCGTTCTCACGCATCGGTAAGAAATAAGCAGCGAGGGCTTGGCTGCTCAGGGGCTTGCGGCTTAAAACAGCGCCTTCGAGAGGGATCGCGAGGCGGTGTGGCTTGCTTAGTGAGTAGAACGTGTTCTAGTATACTCGTCATGCGGCGCTGCAGTTGGGCTGCTCGACGGTGCAGCGCAGCCGCGCTGTGCGGGGCCATGCTGTGGAGTTGCGCGGAAGACGTGATCTATTCCGCGGGCTCCGTGTGTGGCGATTTGCAGAAGACCGAAAGCGAAGAGTGCGACGTGACCAGCGTGGGCTGTGTCGAGTGCAAGGTCGCGCCCGGCTTTGCCTGCGGCGATGAAACCTGCACGCCCGTGTGCGGTGACAGCCAAGTCGTAGCCGGCGAAGAGTGCGATCCACCGAATGGTGTCACTTGTGACTCGGAGTGCCGCTCGGGCGAAAAAACCGAAGCCTGCGACATGACCGGCTACTGGCTGGCACGGCAAACCGACTTCTCGATCGATAGCGTGCTGAGTCAGGTGCAGACGTCCACGAACTGGTACGTCTTTCAGCTCGTGCAGAGCGGCAGCGGCTTTCGCGTCGAGGCCGGTATCTTCTGCGGCATTCTGGTGACGGGCAGTGCCTCGGCCGAGCTCAGCGAAGCGGGCGTGCGCGGCCTGCTCTGGAAAAACCCGCAAGATCGGGATGTTCCCCCGCCGCGCCCGCCGCGCCAGGGGACCTTCACTGCCGCTGGCGACGCCTGTGCGTTCGCAATGGATCGTCAATACATCCTGCGCGGCGGCGATCCACAGCTCTTGCTGCCCGCCGACTTTCTCGCGAAGCCCGCGCTCTCGACGCTGCCCGCTTTGCCGTCGGAAACGTCTCCACAAAATCCGACGGGCACAGCGCTCACCGGCGCCGCCGACGAAGACGAAGACGGCGTGCCCGGCATCGTCTTCCGTATCAGCGGCAACGCCAGCGGCACCCGCAGCGTGGTGCAACGCGATTGGAACGAGTACTTCACGGCAGAAGGCTCGCCGATTGCGGCACGCGCCATCGAGTTCCGAGCGCAGGTGCGATTCGACAACCAAGAGAACATCCTGGTCGTCAGCGAATGCCCGCTCGTCGGTTGCGGCATTCTACTCGCCGGTTCGCGCCCCGCTCCCAACTTACCGGGCCGAGTGACCTTCCGCTATCTGGGCAAGTCTCTCGAGGAACCGCGGGTGTCGCGGGTGATCACGGGACCGCTCAAAGCAGACGTGAACACCGATCTGCAAACGTGCGCGAAGGTCCGCACGTCCCTGCCCCACGATCCTTCGAAGCAGTAAGCAGCATGCCGAGAACCTTTCGACCCAGTTCGTGCAGCGCCGCCGCGCTCTTGATCGCCGGACTGCTCGGTGCCCGCTCGAGCTACGCTTCGCCGCTATTCGAGTTGGCCGGGGCGCAAATTGGTACGGGAGGCTTCAACGCGCGCGTCACGGGCCCTAGCGCCGCGTCCACGTACTTCAATCCTGCGCTCTTGGCCCACGCGAAACCGAGCGTCGATGTCGGCGCGATGCTGCTGAGTGACCAGATCAGTATGCAGCTCGACGGGCGCACCGGCGGCATCGTGCCGCTCAGGGTGGGCGATCGCAGCTCCATCTTCAACGCCGACGGCGAGCCGATCTCGAACGCGACGGTGCCGACCGACTGGCTGGAAAACGGCTGCACGGACTGCGGCGACCCGCTCTTCGGAGCGCGGCCGCGTCAGGGCGACGGCAGCAGCGGGGACACGCGCGGCTACGTGATCCTCGGCCTCGTCAATCGACTGATCGGTGAACGCCTGGTGCTCGGTTTTCACGCGCTGCTCCCGCTCGGCAACTTCACCA
>DATHEN010000150.1:0-2115 GCA_035318565.1 Polyangiaceae bacterium | reverse complement strand
GATCGGCGACTGGGCACGTGATGTGAGGAGCGGCGCTTATCCAGACGCGGACCACAGCTTCTAGCCATGCAGTCCGTCGAAACAGTGGCAGAGATGCGCGGCGTGGTTGCCAATGCGAGGGCGAATGGCAAAAGCATAGCTTTCGTTCCCACGATGGGCGCGCTCCACGACGGACATCTCACACTCGTGGACGAAGCGAAGCGCATGGCGGATATCGTCGTCATGAGCATCTTCGTCAACCCTCTGCAGTTTGGCCCGAGCGAAGACTTCGATAGATATCCCCGCATGCTTGGCGAGGACTCGAAGCTCGCGGAAGGGAGGGGAGTGGATTTTGTCTTCGCGCCAACCAAGGAAGACATGTATCCCGAGCATGCCCCGGTTGTGATCGTCCATCCCGGCAGCATCGGGAAGGAGTGGGAAGGGGCAGTGCGGCCGCACCACTTTGAGGGAGTGCTCACGGTTGTCGCGAAGCTATTCAACGTCGTGATGCCGGACGTGGCTGTCTTCGGTCAGAAGGATCTCCAGCAGGTGGCGTGCATCAAGGCGATGGTGCGCGACCTTAACTTCGCGGTTGGCATTCACGTCGTTCCGATCCTGAGGGATCCCGACGGCTTGGCGATGTCAAGCCGCAACCGGTATCTGTCGGCGAAGGATCGGGAGCTCGGGCTGAAACTGTCGAAAGCACTCTTCGCGATGCGTGAGGCATTCGCCAAAGGCGAGCGACGGGCGAGCGCGCTCGAGGCGATCGGATGGCGCATGCTGGAGCGCGTGACCGGGCTTACGCCGCGCTACCTGGCGGCGGTGAACGCGGACACCTTTCAGCGGGTCAACACCGTGCGCCACGGCGACGCCGCTGTTGGGGCCGTGCGCGTGGGCGAGACGAAACTCATCGACAACATCATCTTCTAATGCCGCGCGTCACGGAGTCCGGACTGCCCGCGTGGGCCGAAGTGAGCGAGCGGCGCTTCGCCCATATACAGCGCGTCACGTCGCTTCTGCGAGCGTGGGGAGCTGCGATGCACCTTAGCGCCGATGAGGCCAACACCTGGATCGACGCCGGCACGTGGCACGACGCGCTGCGCGATGCGCCGATCGCCGAGCTGCGTGAGATAACCGGAGATCGCACATCTCCCGATGGACTGTTGCACGGGCCCGCGGTCGCGATCAAGCTCGAAGAGGAAGGCGAGCGAAGGCAGAGCCTGATCGATGCGATTCGTTATCACACAGTCGGGCATGCGAGCTGGGATCGAACGGGCCGAGCACTTTACATGGCTGACTACCTCGAGCCGGGCCGGAAGTTTCTCGCCGAGGATCGCGGGTTTCTGGCGAGTCAGGTTCCGCACAACTTTGAGGGAGTGTTTCGCCAGGTTGTTCGCTTCCGGCTGGAATGGTCGGTGCGCGAAGGCAACCACATTTTCCCCGAGACCGTCGAGCTTTGGAACAGCCTGCGGTGACCCTCAAGGGGCGTCGCTACGGTAGGATACTTCTCGCGCTGATTGTTGTGGGTGCACTGGCTTGGTTCGGTGTCCGGGCATTGAACAAGCGGACCGGCAGCATCGTGGTAACCGTGCCCGACTATGCAAAACCTCCCGAAGGGGTTCGCATCAAGGTCGAAGTATTGAACGGCACGCGAACGAAGGGCTTGGCGCGTCGCGCGACACAGCTTCTACGCGAACATGGCTTCGACGTGGTGGGCTCCGGCACGAATCCGGATCAAATGGCGAAGACCCTCGTTCTCGATCGCTCAGGACATCCGGACTGGGCCGCGCGCGTCGGCAGAGCTATGAATGCTGCCGTGCTCGAGCGGCCCGACAGCTCACGCTACCTGGACGTTACCGTCATCCTTGGCGCCGATTGGCGCGCGCCCGCGCTGCCGTTCCACCCGTAGCTGCCCGCACGCCGCGGCGATGTCCATGCCGCGACTCTTTCTCACGGCGACTTCGACGCCAGCAGCTCTCAAGCGCCGCGCGAACCAGTGGATCTGCTCGGAGGAGCTGGGGGTGAAATTGCCGGCGCCCCCAGGGTGCAGCGGGATGAGATTCACAAACGCGCGGCATTCTCTCGCGAGAGCCGCGAGCTCAGCCACCTGCTCGGCGCCGTCGTTGATTCCACCGA
>DATHEN010000149.1:0-4449 GCA_035318565.1 Polyangiaceae bacterium | reverse complement strand
CGTCAGTAGGCGGCGGATTTCGGCCTGACGTCCGATCACGGGCCCGAACGTTCCGCGCCGCGCCTGGTCAACGAGGTCCCGCGTGTACTCGGAGGTCGGGGTGCTGCGTGGGGTGGGTTCGGGGCGGGCCACGCTGTTCAGCGCCGCCATGTGGCGTCGCAGTGATCCGGGCGCGAGTCCAAAAGCCCCTAGGATCTCTCCGGCCGGCCCGCGGATCTCCTGAGTGAGCGCATTCAGCAGATCAGCCACGGAAACATGGGGCGACCGCTCGCGTTCCGCTTCGCGCTGCGCGCGCTCCAGCAAATCGAGCATGGCCGAAGACAGGTAGGCGGGCTCGTTGCTGGTCGGCAACGCGGCCAGCGCGCGTTCGCCCGCGGCGAGCACCTCCATGGTGTTCACGTTGGCGCGCCTCAGGACCTCGAGTACGCCGGGGTCCCGCTCGAGCGCGCGTGCCAACAAGTGCAAGGGCTGCACCTCGACGTGCCGGCGCTCGTCGGCGAGGGTTTGTGCACCCGCGACCAGCGCTTTCGCGTCGGGCGCGTAGCGGTCCAGGGACAAGGTCGTCGCTTCGCTTCGGGCTGCCATGGGCGGGTAGTCTACCGCGACAGATTCAAAGTTTCTGGCTGAGAATACCTGGCCTCGAGCAGGCTCCCCTCGGAGGATGATCACCTCCGTCTGGCGACGCAGGCAGCGGCAAGAAACCCGCGCCGGCCCCGCCGGTTTGTTTGTCTGGCCGTGTGGCTGCTCAGGCAGATCGTGATCTGCTCCTGCCAAGGACTGTGGCTGTAGTGTTGACGCCGCGGCCGCCGGGTAAGCTGCAGCTTTTTGCGGCAGGCGCCCGGCGCTGACAAGCGCGCCACGCAGTCTTAGACTGCGGACATGCCGGCAGAGGTGGTGATGTACCGGACTCCCTATTGCCCCTACTGCGTCAGAGCCAAGATGTTTCTCGAGCGGAAGGGCGTCGCGTTCACGGAAATCGACGTGACCGGCGATTGGGAGCGGAGGGCATGGCTCGCTCGGGTCACGGGCCGGCGGACGGTACCTCAGATCTTCATCAACGGAACGCCCATCGGGGGCTTCGATGACATGGCGCTGCTCGAGCGCCAGGGCAAGTTCGACCCTTTGCTCGCCCGCGAGGGCGGCCAGGCGGCGCAGTAGTTGCTCGGAGGTAACCGTTAGAACCGGGTCGCGTGAAACTTGCGCGAGTGGGCTAGTATCTCAGGCTCCGTGCCCACGCTGTCCGAGCTCCCGCACGCCTTTCTGGCGGTCTTGGCCGTGCTGCTCGGGCTGTTCTTCGGCAGCTTCTTGAATGTCGTGATCTACCGCTGGCCGCGCGGTGAGAGCGTGGTGTACCCCGGATCCCATTGCCCGGGCTGCGGCGCCCAGGTGCGCAGTTACGACAACGTTCCGGTCCTGAGTTGGCTCTTGTTGCGCGGTCGCGCGCGCTGCTGCAAGGCGCCCATCTCGGCGCGCTATCCAGCGGTGGAGCTTCTGGGCGGACTCTTGGGCTGGGCGATCCTGGAACGCGTCGTGCTCGAGCTACCCGCGACGACGCCGTGGTGGTCGGTGCTGGGGTCGTTCGCGGCGCACCTGGCGCTCGGTCTGGGTTTGCTCGCTGCAGCGAGCATCGACCTTTCGCACATGTACCTGCCCGACGAGATCACGCTCGGGGGCAGTGTGCTCGGCGTGGTGACGGTGGCGCTGCGGCCGGACATGGGCTGGCAAGCCTCGTTGTTCGGCGCGGCCTTCGGCTTTCTCCTGATCTGGCTCCCGTTCGACCTCTTGTATCGCGCGCTGCGCGGGCAAGCGGGCATGGGTCTCGGTGACGCCAAGCTGACGATGCTGGCGGGCGCCTGGTTCGGCTGGCAAGGGGCGGTGTTTGCGCTGCTCGCCGGTGCCATCCAGGGCACGCTGGTCGCGCTCGCCGTGTTCGCGGCGCGCGGGCGCATCGACGAGCCGGAGGCCGTGACCCGCGAACGAGAAGAGTTGAAGCGACGCATCGAAGCCAGCACCGGCGAGGAACGCGCACAGCTGGAAGCGGAAATGGCGCTCGATCCCGTCGCGAGCGAACCTGAAGCCGGCCTCGGCAAGGCGCGACTCGCATTTGGTCCATTTCTGGTTCTGGCCACGCTCGAGTACATGCTGTTCGCAGGCGAGATCGAAGCTCTGTACACGACGTGGATTTGGTTTGCCTGATGCGTAAGTGGCTCACAGCGGTGTGCCTCGCGGGAGCCCTGATGCTCTCCTGCGCGTCACGGCCGCCACCGGCAGTGCACTGCGCGGACCCCATGGTCGTGGCGTATCCGCCGCCGCCGGCTCAGGTCGAGCACCTGGGAGTGTCTCGAGAAGCGCCCTGCACGTGGGTGGATGGATCGTGGGAATGGGTGGGCCGGCGCTGGCAGTGGACCCCCGGCACTTGGGTCGTACCGCCCGCTGGCTGCTCACGTGCTGGACCGATTACGGTTTGGTTGCCCTCGGAAGGCCGTGGCGTTCTCTACTACCGCCCTGCGAGTTTTTGCCCGCTCGCCGGCTCTGCAGATCCGCGCGCGAGCGCATGCCCAGCGCCCAAACCTTGTCCGGGTGTGCGAGCAGCGCCTTCAACGGACGGCAATGCGAGCCCGGCACCGGCGGTCCCGAGCGCCGCACCCGCAAGCTCGAGCGCGGCACCCGTGCCGTGAAGCCTCACTTGGCACGCTCGATGCTCACCACCGCGTTGTAGTCCGGCTCTCCCGACGCCTCGTCGTACTTGCGAGGCAAGAGCACGTTGCATTCAGGCCAGTAACCCTGCACGTGGCGCGGCCGGCAGGGACCCGCTTGCGCGGTCGCTTCGAGCGAGGCGATTTCGCTGCGTACCACCACGCGGTCGCCCGGTACGAGGCCGAGCGTGGCGAGGTCGCTCTGATCGAGCAAGATGTCGCGCCGGTCGCGGCCGCCGGTCAGCGGATCGCGCCGGCCATACGTCATGGAATTGAACTGCTTGCCGCGCCGCAGGCCGAGCAGGAATTTGCCTTCCGGAACGTCGATGCGCGGGATGCTCACGACGCTGAAATGCGCTTTACCGTCCGGAGTCGGGAAGCCGTCGGTGCCGAGTTGCGGGCCTCCCCATTGAATCCAATCGCCTTCCTTCTCGAGCGTCTCGATGCCGGCGTAGAGCGGCATGGCCTCGCTCATCTCTTTGCGGATCGCGGCGCTGTTCGGGTAGTCGAACAGCTTCTTACCCGGCCAGAGCCGTCGGCCGATCAGCGCCGGAATTTCCCATTCCGGCCGCGCTTCGGCGATGCGCGGGCCGCGAATTTCGGGCGTGAAGCGGATACGCCGTTCGGTCGAGGTCTGCGTGCCGCCGGATCGTTGCTCATAGCGAGTCTCCGCCGGCAGCACCAGGACGGCTTCCGTGGCGTCGAGCAAGGTCGACGTATTGAGCACGAGGTCCTGGTGCACGCGCAGCTTCACGTTTTCGAGTGCGCGCTGGGCGTGCCGCCGGTCAGGCATGTTCTCGAGGTGATTGCCGCCGAGTAGGTAAAGTAAGTCGAGGCCGCGCTCGCCGGCGCGTTCGAGCAATTGCGCGGCGCGCAGGCCATTTTCACGCGGGATGGGGTGCTGGTAGAGCGCCTCGAGCCGCGCGCAGTTCTCTTCCGTGATGGGCAGTCCGCCCGGCAGCTTGTCGGCGTCTGCTCCGCACTCGGCGGAGCCCTGCACGCCGGAGTGCCCGCGGATCGGCATGATGCCGCATTTTTGCCGGCCGATCATGCCGCGCGCCAGCGCGAAGTTCACGACCATCTTCACGTTCTCGACGCCGAATGCGTATTGCGTGAGACCCATGGAGTAGATGATCACGCTCGTGCGGGCGCTCGCGTAAAGGCGAGCCAGGCGGCGCAGCTCTGCCTCGCTCACGCCGGACTCCGAGACGATCTCCTGCCAGCTCAGCTTGGCGAGCGAGCGGCGCAGGTCGACAGCGCCGCTGGTATGTTCGGCGATGAAACGCTCGTCCCAGCCGCCGACTTCGTCCAGCGCCTTGAGCACCCCGCTGAAGAATGCAATGTCTCCGCCGGGACGAACGGCAAAGTAGTCGTCCATGAGGCGGGTGCCGAACAGCGCCGAGCTCGGCACGCTCGGAATCCAATAGCGTTCGAGGGCAGGCTCTTTGAAGGGATTGATCACGACGATGCGCGAGCCCGCGCGCTTCGCGTAGTGCAGATACTTCGTGGAGACCGGCTGATTGTTCGGCAGGTTGCTACCCACGGTGAAAATCAGCTCGGATCCGATCCAGTCCGAGAGCGACAACGTGGGCGCTGCGAAGCCCAGCGTTTCTTTGAGCGCTACCGTGGACGCGGCGTGGCAGAGCCGCGCGCAGCTATCGATGTGCGGGGTGCCGGCGCAGCGCGCCAGCTTCTGAAAGACGTAGTACGTCTCGTTCGTGATGCCGCGGCTCGTGAGGTAGAGCGCCACGCG
>DATHEN010000148.1:0-3806 GCA_035318565.1 Polyangiaceae bacterium | reverse complement strand
TGGGCCGCCAACGGTGGAAAATCTGGTTCTCCTTTGCGCCAGCCATAACGCTCACAGCGCGCGGAAGGTGTTCGGGAAGGCGCACATCGAGAAAAAGCGCCGGGACCGCGCGCAACGTTCCGTGCCAGCGCAGGTCCGCCCACATCCACAGCCTGCCGAGCGCGAGCAAGTGGAAGCAAAGGTCTCACTCTCCCTGTGTAAGATGGGATTTCGTAAGCGCGAAGCCTTCCCAGTGTTGGCCGAGCTCAGAGCGCGTCAGGTCGCTCCAGAACCCGAGCCGCTACTGCGAGCCAGCCTGGCGCTGCTCGTGCCGTGACCGCGCCACCGTCGTAGAGCGACGCGCGGGCGTTCTGACCTCGATGGCTACACCGGTCGCTCCTCGGACGCCCCGCCGGCGCCACCACCGTTAGGCGAGGTCTGGAATGTCCAAAACCAGCTGCAGACTTGCTCTGACGCCTCGAAGCGAAAAATGAGACCAATCGTCAGTCGTATAGCTGAGCTGATTCCGAGCGCTCCGTGCACTGACTGAACGCTGGCGCGAAGGCTCGGAACGACGCTCGGGCGGTGGTCGCCCGAGGTGTATCTCGAGTGCGCGCGGCGACTGGAGAGTCGTGCATGCGTGCGGTGCGGTGGGATTTCGTAGGCCGAAGTCGGAGCGTCGGCCTGAGTCTGTGCGGGCTCGCGTTGATGTTGCTCGAATCGTGCACGAACCGGCCGGTGGCCGAGCTCAGCCCGAAGACCAGCAACATCTTCGTAGAGCTCGTCGCCAACAGCACCGTGAACAAGATCGATCTCTTGTTCATGATCGACAACTCGAAGTCCATGGCGGACAAGCAGTCCACCCTGAGCGAAGCGGTGCCCGCGCTGGTGCGCCGGCTGGTGACGCCGCCCTGCCTCGACGAAAACGGCGCCAGCTTGGGGGATTCGGACCAAGAGGGTCGCTGCGCGCAAGGACGCCCGGAGTTTCGGGCGATCCGCGACATTCACATCGGCGTCATCACCTCGAGCCTCGGCGCTCACGGCGGTGATGCTTGCAACGTTGCGGGTGGCGCGCATGAATCCAGCGGCGACAACGCGCACCTGCTAGCGACCTTGAACCGCGGGAGCGGACTCGACACGGCGGGTCTCGGCTTCTTGAAGTGGGCGCCGGACGGGGACGGTGAGAGTGACTCCACGGTCCTGATCGACAAGTTCACGCGGCTCGTGCGCAGCGTGGAAGAGAAGGGCTGCGGATACGAGTCTTCACTCGAGGCCTGGTACCGGTTCTTGATCGATCCGGAGCCGCCGGCGCAGGTCAGCGTCGCCGGCCTGAACGAGCCAGCCGTGGTGTCCGGCGTGGATACCGCGGTGCTCGAACAGCGCGCGAAATTTTTGCGACCGGACTCGCTGGTCGCCATCATCATGCTGACTGACGAAAACGACTGCTCGGTGCGGGATCAGACGGGTTTCGTCGGCCACTGGGTCTCGCGTGGAGCTCCCGCGTCGCGCTCGACGTCGACCTGCGAGCAGGAACCGAACAGCCCGTGTTGCCGAACTTGCGCTTTCGAGGAAGCGGAGGTGCCACAAGGCTGTATGCCGGCGCAACAGGACCCGAACTGCAAGCCGCCTGCAGGCGCGAGCTATTACAGTGACGGCGACCCTTTGGATCATACGAACCTGCGCTGCTTCGACCAAAAGCGCCGATTTGGGGTCGACCTACTCTGGCCGACGTCCCGCTACGTCCAGGGACTCACTGAGCCACGTGTGCCCAATGCCCGCGGCGAGCTCGTGCCGAACCCGCTGTTTCAAGCGCCGCCGGGGGTAGTGCCGCGCGTTGCCAATCAGGTGTTTCTGGCGGGCATCGTCGGCGTACCCTGGCAAGACATTGCCACGCCCGAATCGCTCGCGCCGGGCAACGACGACCAGCTCGAGTACTTGTCGTATGACAAGTTGAACTCCGAGGAGCGCTGGGACGTCATCGTGGGAGATCCGAGCACGTACGTTGCTCCGCAAGACCCCTTCATGGTCGAGTCGGTCACTGCTCGGGTTGGCGTGAACCCGATCCTCGACGTGCGGACGAGCGCGAACACATCGCTCGATCCGCGTGCGAATCCCATCAACGGCCACGAGGCGGACTACACGTCGAGCGCGCGCGATCTGCAGTATGCGTGCACTTATCCACTCCCTGCGCCCATCGATTGCGCGGGCGACGACTCGTGCGACTGCGCGTCGGACGAGCTTCGGTTCAACCGCCCACTCTGCAATCCGCCGAGCATCGGTCCAGCCGGAACCATGCAGTACTTCGCCAAGGCTTACCCGGGCCTGCGTCACCTCGAAGTGCTGAAGGACGTCGGCGCCGTGACCACGAACGCGATCGTGGGCTCGATCTGTCCCAAAGTATTGGCTTCCGGAGCCAAAGCGTCGCCGGCCTACGGTTACAACCCGGCGCTACACGCGCTCGTGGATCGCCTCAAAGCGGGATTCAAGGGGGGCTGCATGAGCCGCGAGCTGAGCGTGAAGCCGGATGGCTCGCTGCCGTGCACGGTGGTCGAAACGCAGCCTGTGCCGCTCGGCCAGAGCTGTAGCGCTGATAACACCCCGCCCGATGGTTGCGACGCCGCGCGCGGCCGCCAACCCGCGTCGAGTCGACTGGCACGCTCGGTGCGGGCCGAGCTCGCATCCGTGGGCGCCTGCGGCGGCGCCGACGGACCTGCCTGCTCGGACTTCTGCATGTGTCAGCTCTTGCCGGTGGCCGGTGCCGGTCAGAGCGAGTGCCAGAACAATCCAGACGACGCCGAAGTGCAAAGCAGCGAGCAAGCCTACGGCTTCTGTTATGTCGATCCCAAGCTGCCGCCCTTCGGTCAGGGCATCGGCGACCCCAAGGTCGTCGAGAACTGCCTCGAGACCGAACCCCGTCGCCTGCGCTTCATCGGCAAAGACACGCCGGCCAAGAACAGCATCACGCTCATGGCCTGCGCGGGCGAATCGGGCTGAGCGTCACTCCCACTCCTCCCTGCATGCGCCTGACAATCCCCACAACGCGAAACGGCGTCCGCCTGGCCCTTCACGCGCCGCGCGCACCTAACGAAGCAGTCATCGAAGTTGGCGCTGGGAGGCATTCTCGCCAACCGAGTTGTCAGGTGATCGCTCAATTTCATGAGTTCTTGTGGGCACGTGGCTTGCTTTGCTACGCTCCCCGGTGGCCCGTTTCCCGTGGAGAGAGCGGCGGCCAGTCACGCGCACTAGCGCGTCGAAGGAGCACTTGATGAAGCCCTCTGTGTCGTCGATCGGTTCAAAGCTCATGCGGCGCGTGCTGCGCGCGAGCATCGCTGGTGTTGCGTTCGCCGGCATTGGTGCCGCGGTCAGCACCGCGTGTCTCGATCGTCCCGTCGGCGAGCAGACGCCTCGGGTCAGCAACATCTTCGTCGATCAGATCGCCCAAACGGCGATCGACAAGATCGACCTCTTGTTCATGATCGACAACTCCGTGTCCATGCAGGACAAGCAGCAAACGTTGATCGCTGCGCTGCCCGAGCTGGTCGATCGCTTGATCACGCCGATCTGCATTGGCCAAAATGGCCAGCCCACGGGGCAGCGCTCGGACCAGGAGGGCAATTGCCCGCAGGGCTCCGAGCCGGAGTTCACACCGATCCGCGACATCCACATCGGCGTCGTCAGCTCGAGCTTGGGCGCCCACGGCGGTGAGCAGTGCAAGTTCGTAGAGGGTGGGGATCGCGACGTCTCCAATGAAGACAACGCCCATCTGCTCGCGAGTCTGCCGCGCGGAAGCGCGGTGGTGGATGCGGCCACCGCTGACCTGGGTTTCT
>DATHEN010000147.1:0-4558 GCA_035318565.1 Polyangiaceae bacterium | reverse complement strand
GAACCTCTCCGGGCTCGTGGCCACGTCCGCTGTGCTGACGGCCGTCATCGGTCTCGCGTTTCAAGACACGCTCGGCAACATCGTGACGGGGCTGGCGCTCCAGCTCGACAAATCGATCAAGCTCGGTGACTGGATCAAGGTGGGTGACGTCAGCGGCAAAGTCACCGAGATCCGCTGGCGTTACACCGCCATCGAGACGCGCAACTGGGAAACCATGATCGTGCCCAATAGTCTGCTCGTGAAAGGGCAGGTGCTCGTGCTGGGGCGGCGCACGGGCCAGCCACTTTTGTGGCGTCGCTGGGTCTGGTTCAACGTGGATTTCCGTTTCTCGCCGCCCGAAGTGATCGAGAGCGTGAACGCTGCGCTCGAAAGCGCGCCCATCGAAAACGTGGCGAACCAGCCGGCCGCGCACTGCATCTTGATGGATCTGCACGAAAGTTACGGGCGCTACGCCGTACGCTATTGGCTCACCGACCTGGCGCGGGACGATCCGACGGACAGCGTGGTGCGCACGCGCATTTATTTCGCTCTACGGCGCAGCAACATCCCGCTTTCCATGCCCGCTCACGCGCTGTTCGTCACCTCCGAGACGTCGGAGCGGCGAGCGCAGAAGTCGCGCGCCGATCTCGAGCAGCGCATGTCGGCGCTTTCCAAGGTCGATCTCTTCAATGGCCTCTCGCAGGAAGAGCGCGAGCACCTGGCGGAGGGCCTGAAGTTCACGCCCTTCACGCGCGGCGAGACGATCACGCGACAAGGTCGGGAAGCCCACTGGCTCTACATCATCGTAAAGGGAGAAGCCGTCGTGAAGGTGTCGGCTTCCGAGCGCCCGGAGCGCGAGGTAGCGCGCCTGAAAGCGGGCGACTTCTTCGGTGAGATGAGCCTGCTCACGGGTGCGCCCCGCTCCGCCACCGTGGTCGCGCACAGTGACGTCGAGTGCTATCGGCTCGATCGTGTGATCTTCCAGGAACTGCTCGAACGCCGGCCCGAGATCGCCGAACAGGTCGCCGAAGTGCTCGCCCGGCGCAGGCTCGAGCTGGCCGGTATCCGCGACAACGTCGATCAAGATTCGAACGGCCGCTTGCGCGACACGCAAACCGACCTGCTCGGCAAGATTCGTCGCTTCTTCGCGCTGGACGAGCGGTGACCGGGGCCTCTCGTTGACGGGCGACGTCAATACCTCCAGGCGTCCTGGCGTATTCGATCGCTTGCGCAAGAGCGCGCTCTTCCCGTTGCTTCTTGCCAGTAACAATCCGCTCGATTTGCGCATCGTCGGCCGCACGCTGGCGCACGCCGCGCTGGTGGGCGCCGCGGCCGGGCTCACCGGGGCGCTTTTTTTCGGCGGGCTCGAGTACCTGCAGCACCTCTTGCTGGAGAATCTGGCGGGATATGCCCCGCTGCGCGCTCACGGTGAACGCTTCGTCGGTGAGGCGCGCGGCACACCGTTCCGACCCTGGCTATTGGCGCTGCTGCCCGCAGTTGGGGGTCTCTTGTGCGGCCTCATCACGCGCAGCGCACCCGAAACGCGCGGCGGGGGTGGAGACGCGATGATCGACGCGTTTCATCACCGCGGCGGGGTGATTTCGGGACGCGTGATCTGGATCAAGACTCTGGCCTCCATGTGCACGCTCGGTACCGGGGGTGCCGGCGGTCGAGAAGGACCGACGATGCAGATCGGCGGCGCGCTCGGCTCGTGGGTAGCGCGCGTGCTGCACGTCGGCGCGCGCGAACGCCGGATCCTGCTCGTCGCAGGGGTGGCCGCGGGTATCTCTGCAGTCTTTCGTACGCCGCTCGGCGCTGCGCTGCTTGCGGTGGAGATCCTGTACAAGGACGGCTTCGAATCGGAAGCCCTGATTCCGTCGGTGCTGGCGAGCGTGATCGCCTATTCGATCGTGATCGCGATCTTCGGCGAGAGCACGCTGTTCGGTGACGTGCCGCGCTCGCCTTTCGTGATCGGCCATCTGCCGCTGTTCGCGCTGCTCGCGCTGGCCATCGCTGCATTGGCCGTGTTCTTCTTGTGGTTCTACAAGGCGGTGGCCTCGGTGTTCGCGAAGCTGCGCGTCCCCGAGTGGTCGAAGCCCGCTCTGGGCGGCCTGGTGCTCGGCGCCGCCGTTACGCCGTTCGTGCTGTTCGTGGGACGCCGCATCGATCAGCCGGGTCAGGGGCTCGGCCTTCTGGGTGGCGGCTATGGCGCGGTGCAAATGGCTATTTCGGGCTCGGACCTGCTGCCGCTGGGATGGTTCGGGGTAGGACTTCTATTGGTGCTCTCGGTCGCGAAGATGCTGACCGCGTCGCTCACGATCGGCTCCGGCGGCAGCGCCGGGGATTTTGCGCCGTGCCTCGCCATCGGCGGTTTGTTTGGTGGCGCGTTCGGGCGTGCCGCCCAGTTGCTGCTGGAGGATCCGCGCCTGCACCCGGGAGCGTTCGCGCTGGTGGGCATGAGCGCGTTCTATGGTGGCATCGCCCACGTGCCGCTGAGCGCGCTAGTATTGGCGTGCGAGCTGGCGGGTAACTACGACCTGCTCGTGCCCCTGATGCTGAGCCAGGGCATCGCCTTCGTGGCGTTGCGCCGGCGCGCATTGTACGGCGCGCAGGTCGCGACTCAGCGCGAATCCCCCGTGCATCGTGACGCGCTGCTCTTGGACGTGCTCCGTGAGACGCACGTGGGAGATGTCGTACCCGGCGCGAGTGCGCAGGTGGTCTGCTTCACGCTGCACACGTCCATGGCCGAGATGGTGAGAATCGCAGGCGAGGAGATCGCTCAAGAAATCTTCCCCATTCGGAACGAAGCCAGCGAGCTGATCGGGCTCGTGACCGCCGGCTCGCTACGCATCGCGTCGGCCGAGCTCGACAATGCTCGCTGGACGCTGGCAGCGGACATCATGCAGCCGAGTCCCTCGGTTGCTCGCACGGACGATTTGCGTTTCGCGACTGAACGCATGCTCGCGAACGGCTTGCGCGAGCTTCCGATTGTCGATGCAGCCGGCCGAGTTACGGGCCTTCTGAACGCAGCTCAGATCGCCGACGTGTACATTCGCCGGGCTCTGCACGCCGAGCCCGCAGATTCTGCGCCTTTACAGCGATAATCGGCGTGATCAACGTGTATCGATCATGCGCTCGTGCTTTACCGGCTTGGTCACTCTTCTGACCAGCTCCGCGCTGTGCGTTCCTCTGAGTTGCGGGGGGACGCAGGCGGCCGAGCTGCTCGTCACTGGTGATTCGAAAGAAATTCACGAGCGTCCAGACGAGGCGCCGCCGAACTCACCGAAACGTCCGGCGCTGCTCGTCCTCGCTCTCGACGGCGTGGGCCGCTCGCTACTGTACGACATGCTCGAGCAGGGCGAGCTGCCCGAGCTCGCTCGCCTGCTCGGAGGCAAAGGGTCCGATTTTCCGCACGCCTACTTCGATGCAAGCTTTCTTTCGACTCTGCCGTCCTCGACGGCCGTGGCCTGGGTCACCGCGTTTACCGGAGTTCCGCCGGCCGAGCACGGCTTGAGTGGAAACGAATACTTCATCCGCGACAAAAGGCAGTTTGCCGCCCCCGTACCCGTGACGTTCCACGATCCAGAACCCGTCCTGGCAACGTACACGGACCAGTACGTCAACAAGCTCACCCTGGCACCGAGCATCTACGAGCAAATACGCGCCCGTGATCCGCACGTGTCGATCTGGGTAGCCATGCATCAACTGCATCGGGGGGCGGATCGCTTGCTCGTCACGGACCGGGCGGTGTTGGCGGATGCATTCAAGGCCTTCCTCGAAGAACAGATTACAGAAAAGCTGGCGCGCAAGGACTCGAAGGCCGTGTACGCCGCTCTGGACGAACAGGTCATCGACACGGTCGTGGAGGAGCTCGATGACGAAGACGACCCGCCGCCGGACGTACTCACGATCTACCTGTCCGGAACGGACCAGTTCGCGCACGTGGCGGACATCGGTCCCGACCAGGCGCGCCGCAAATACCTGAAGCACGAGGTCGACCCGTTGATGAAGCGGCTGCGGGAGGCGCTGGAAGAGAGAAAGGCGCTCGACAACCGTTACGTGGTGGTCACGGCGGACCACGGACACACCGAGGTGATGGACGACGACGAGCACGCCCTGGCCATGGACGACGAAGACGATCCGCCGGCAGTCTTGCTGAAGGCCGGCTTTCGCCTGCGCCCCTTCCAGCTCGACGTCGCCGACGATCACGACTTCAGCGCAGTGCTCGCCTATCAGGGCGCCATGGCTTACGTGTACGTGGCGGATCGCTCGACCTGCGAGAAGCCAGGGGAAAAGTGCGATTTTGCGCGCCCGCCGCGTTTCAAAGAAGACGTGCTCGCCGCTGCACAGGCGTTCTCCGCCGCGAATCAGAGCGGCAAATACGTCAAGGGTATGAAGGGCACGCTCGACATGGTGTTGACCCGCAAGCCCAAGCCTTCGCGCGAGCGCGACGCAGCGTTCTCGGTCTACGTCGGCGACGGCAAGCTCGTGCCGGTCCAGCAGTACCTGGCGCGACATCCACATCCCACCTACGTGGACCTCGACCAGCGCCTGCGTGATCTGGCCGTCGGCAAGTACG
>DATHEN010000146.1:0-6660 GCA_035318565.1 Polyangiaceae bacterium | reverse complement strand
CCTCGTGCGCCATGCCGGCGAGCATGCCGAGCACGTCGTCCGCTTCTTGCGGCGTGAGCACGCTGGTGGGTTCATCGAGAATGATGATGCGCGTGCCCAGATAGAGCTGCTTCAGGATCTCGAGCTTCTGCTTTTCGCCGGCAGCGAGCTGCCGGACTTGGCGCTGCACCGGCACGCGAAAGGGCATCGAATTCATGAAGGCTTCGATGTTCCGCTGCTCCGAAGTCCAGTCGATGATGCTGGGCAAATCCGCCCGGGCCAGCACCAAGTTCTCCGCGACGCTCATATTTTCGACCAGCGTGAAGTGCTGGTACACCATGCCGATGCCCTGGCGCTGCGCGTCGCGCGGACTCGCGACCTTGGCCGCCTTGTCCCCCACCAGGATTTCGCCGGCATCAGGGCGGTAGAAACCCATGATGCATTTGACGAGCGTGCTCTTGCCGGCGCCGTTTTCTCCCAGCAAGGCGTGAACCGTTCCCGGCTCCAAATCGAGAGACACGGCGTCCAGAACGCAGCGACCGTCGAAGTGCTTGCTGACGCCCGTTGCACGTAGCCTGGGCGGCAGCGCCGGCGCGCGCTCATGCACCCGAACATCGGCCCCGAACAGCAGCGGAGCCGCGCTCAACGCAGCACCTCCAGCACGGCAGCCGACGTGCTGACCGCGCCGAACACGCCATTTTGCATGGTGACCATCTTGAGCGCAGCGCTGTGGTTTCCTGCGTCCGTTGCCGCCGTGCAATCCGACAAGATCAGACATTCGTAGCCGCGATCATTGGCGTCCCGCATGGTGGTGTGCACACACACATCGGTGGTGATACCGGTGAGCACCAGATTGCGAATCCCGCGCTGGCGGAGCAGCATGTCCAGATCCGTGGCGTAAAACGACCCTTTGCCGGGCTTGTCGATGACCGGCTCGCCATCGATGGGCGCAAGCTCCGGAATGATTTCCCAACCTGGTTCGCCTCGCACGAGCACGCGCCCGCAGGGCCCAGGATCGCCGATGCCCGTCTGCGCAGGACCGCCGTGCTGCAGCCGCCGCGAGCGCCAGCGCTTGTTCGCCGGCAGATCCGAGAGATCCGGCCGATGACCTTCGCGCGTGTGCAGCACGTGGAAACCCCGCGCGCGGAAGGCCGCCAGCAGTAAGCGAATCGGCTCGATCACGGCGCGCGTGACGGAGATGTCATAACCGAGCAGATCGATGTAGCCGCCCTTTCCGCAGAAGTCGGTCTGCATGTCGATGATGACGAGCGCCGTGTTTTCCTTGCGCAGGTCTCCGTCGAAGGGCCACGGATAGGGGTCTGCAGGCACGAGTGTCATGCTCGGTTCTCCTCAGCGCTGTATCGTCAACTCTGCCGGCTGCGCAGCGGCCGCCTTCGCCGCCGAGCTGCTCAGAACCAGGATCACGAGCGTCAGCGCGTAAGGTGCCACGTTGAACAAGTAATAGCCCGAGCCGATGCCAATCGACTGCAGCGCTGGCCCGAGCGCGCTGGCGCCACCGAACAAGAGTGACGCCCATAAGCAGCGCACTGGTTGCCAGCGCGCGAAGATCACCAGCGCGACGGCCATCAAACCCTGCCCGCTGGACAGACCTTCGTTCCAGCTGCCCGGATAGTACAGCGACAAGAACGAGCCGCCGATGCCGGCCAGCACCCCACCCGCGACCGTGGCCCAGAAGCGGACGCTTCCGACATCGTAGCCGAGTGCGCGCGCGGCTTCGGCGCTCTCGCCGACGGTGCGCAGAATCAAACCCCAGCGGGTGCGCGACAGCATCCACGCGAGCGCCGGTGCGAGCGCGACGCCCAGCAAGAACAAGACGTTCACCTCGAGCGCGGATCGCACTTGCGGAACGTCACTGAAGAAGCCCAGCGAGATGGCCGGCAGGTGCGGCGCGCTCGGCTGAATCAAGGGTTTTCCGAGGAAGAACGCCAGACCGATGCCGAACAGCATCAAAGCGATGCCGACGGCGATGTCATTGACGCGCGGCCTGCCGCACAGAAAGCCGTGCAGCGCACCGAACACGGCCCCGATCGTTCCCGCCGCCAGCACCCCGAGCCACGGCGAGCCGCTCAGGTAGGAAGCGCCGTAAGCGCTCATTGCGGCCATCACCAGCGTGCCCTCGAGGCCCAGGTTCACTCGACCGGAGCGCTCCGTGATGCACTCGCCGAGGCTCACGAACAAGAACGGAGTGCTCACTCGGATCGCGCCACCGAGGAGCGCCAGCGGAACGCCCCAAACGCCGAGCGCGGTAGCGTCTGCTGCGTCCATCAGGATCGTCCCCAGCTCGGCAGGCGCAGGCGCGCGAGCGAAAACTCGGAGCCGCGGTAGCTCTCACTGGCCAGGATGCTGACGAACAGGATGCCCTGCAGCACGCTGACCGTCGCATCGGGGAGACCAAACGTTCGCTGCAGCAGGCCGCCGCTCGCGTTGATTCCGCCGAGCACGAGCGCCACCGGCATCACGTAGAGCGGGTTATGTCGGGCCAAGAAGGCGACCAGGATGCCCGTATAGCCGTAGCCGGCCACGAGCGAGACGTTGGCGGTCCCATGCACCGCGGACACTTCGACCATACCGGCGAGGCCCGCCGCAGCGCCGCCCATGAAGCACGCGAGGATCACCAGACGCGGCACGTTCAAACCGCTCAAGCGTGCCGCACGCGCGTTGCCGCCGACGATCTTCGCGGCAAAACCGAACACGCTACGGTCCATCAACACGTAGCTGAACGCGCACGCCGCGACCCCGAACACCAGACCCCAGTGCACGTCGACGCCCGGCAGAGTGCCGAGCATGTTTGCTTCACCGATGTGCGGAGTGGAGGGCTTGTTGAGGCTCGCCGGATCCTTGAGCGGCCCTTCGACGAGGTGGTTCAAGAGCGCAATGGCGATGTACGTCAGGAGCAAGCTGCTGATGGTTTCGTTCACCCCGCGGTAACTGCGCAGGGCTCCTACCGCACCGATCCAAGCGCCGCCGCCGAGCATGGCAGCCAGCGCCATGGAAAGCTGCATGGTGAGTGGTGACACGCCCTGCAAAACCATGGCCGTGGCCGCTGCGCTCACGCCACCCACTACGAGCGCCCCCTCCCCGCCGATCACGATCAAGCCGAGCCGCGCCGGCAAGGCTGCGCACAAGCCGGTGAGCATCAAAGGTGCGGCGCGCAAGAGCGTGTTCTGGAAGGAAAACCAGGTTCCGAACGCGCCGCGGTACATGCTCGCATACACATCGAGGGGGCTCACCCCGGCCAGCGCCACGAACACACCGAAAACGATCAGCGTGAATACCACCGCGCCGAGCGGGGCCAGCACGTGACCGCTGAGGACACGCGCCACGAAGGCGCGCGAAATACGGCGTGCGCTGGGCGGCGCCGCCGTGGTCTCGGGTATGAGGCTCGCGTCCATCTCAATCGCTTTCGCCGAGAGCGCTCAGTTGAGGCTCCCCTTCACCCCTTCGACGAGATACGCCATCTTTTCGAGCTCGATATCCGTCTGGGTTTGAACCGCGCCTTCCTTCAAGAGTTCCTTGCCCGCGTTGTCTTTGAGCGGACCCTTGAAAATGACGAGCGTACCCGCTGTGAGCCCGGCCTTTGCCGCGTCGGCTTTGCTCTTGGCTTCGTCCGAGACAGCCGGCCCGTACGCCGACGTACGGACGTAACCTTCCTTGAAGCCGCCGCGCACCAGGTGCTGCCAGGGTTCGCCCTTCTTTATCTTGTTCACGTAGTCCGTGTAGACCTTCTCCCAGTTCCACTCGGCTCCCGTCAGATAGCCTTTCGGCGCGAGCTTCGCCTGCGAAGCGTGATAGCCGGTACTGAACACGCCGCGGCGTTCAGCCGTTTCGATGATGACCTTCGGTGAATCGACGTGAGCAGTGAGCACGTCGGCGCCTTGATCCACCAGGCTGTTGGCGGCCTCGGCTTCCTTCACCGGCAACGACCAGTCGCCCGTAAAGACCACGGTCGTGGTGACCTTTGGATTCACCGAGCGCGCGCCGAGCATGTAAGCGTTGATGTTACGCAGCACCTGGGGAATGGGTTTGGCCGCGATGAAGCCGAGCTTGTTCGTCTTCGTAGAAAGTCCGGCGACGATGCCGGCCACGTATTCGGCTTCATCGATGTAACCGAAGTAGCTGCCCACGTTCTTCGGGTGCTTACCCTCCGTGTACAGACCGCCGCAGTGCAGGAAGGTGATCTCCGGATACTTCTCCGCGAGCTTCAGGATGTGCGGCTCGAAGTAACCGAAAGAGGTGGGAAATAGGACCTTCGCGCCGTCCAGGTTGACCATGCTCTCCAGAGTCTTCTGCACGGCGACCGTCTCCGGGACGTTCTCTTCCTCGCGCAGCTTCACCCCGGGGAGAGACTTGAGCGCCTTGGCCCCCTCGGCGTGCGCCTGATTGTACCCGTAGTCGTCCTTGGCTCCGACGTACGCGAAGCCAATCGTCAGGTCCTTCGCGCCTTCCGCGGCCGGGCTCGCGGATGCACTCGCCCCGGAGCTCTCCGGTTTCGACTTCTTGCTGCAGCCGAGCGCTGCGCCCATGAAACCGAGACCGAGCAGCAGCGCTACCGATCCGCGCGAAAATCCTGACGAGCCCGTGACCTTCATTCGCATGGCGAAGCCGTAACGGGCGGCGTGTTTCTGACTCTTTTCGGTGACGAGTCATTGGGGCATGTTTGCGAGTGCGGCGCTTTAGCCACCGTCAAAAGCGCGACGCTACGCCCCAGCGGCACGCCAGGCAGGGGGGAACATGTGCCCGATACCTAGGGGAAACTCAGCGCCCTTTACCGTCTTTCGCATGGCCGCACCGCTCAGCGAAACCAGCGCACTCGAAACTCGACCGCTCAAAGCGCAGAAGGCAGCCCGCGCCACAGGCCCCGTGTTGATCGACGCCCAGCCCGAGCCGCTCTCGATCGATCCGCGCCGAACGGCCCTGGTCGTCATCGACATGCAGCGCGATTTCCTCGAGCCCGGCGGCTTCGGCGAGACGCTCGGCAACGACGTCTCGCTCTTGAACGCCGCAGTCGGCCCGTGCCGTAGATTGCTGGAGAGCGCTCGGCACCATGGTGTCCTGGTGATTCACACGCGCGAGGGCCACAGGCCCGACCTCTCGGACGCGCCGCCTGCCAAGCTCGAGCGCGGAGCGCCCAGCGCTCGCATCGGCGCGCCCGGACCCATGGGCAGAATTCTGATTCGTGGAGAGCCGGGTCACGACATCGTACGCGAGCTGTATCCGGCGCCGGGCGAACCCATCATCGACAAGCCCGGCAAGGGTGCCTTCTACGCGACGGACCTGCATTCCATTCTTCGAAACCGCGGCATCGATGCGCTCATCGTGTGTGGCGTCACGACCGAAGTGTGCGTGCACACGACCGTGCGCGAAGCGAATGATCGCGGCTTTCGCTGCCTCGTGCCGAGCGATTGCTGCGCCTCGTACTTCCCCGAGTTTCACGCCGTCGCGCTGCGCATGATCTCCGCGCAGGGCGGGATCTTCGGCTGGGTATCCGATTCGAGCCGGATCGTCGCCGCGCTCGATGGGTCTCAATGACTACCCAGTGCGCCGTCGTGCCGGTGACCCGCGACGTGCCCCGCGCACCCCTCGAAGTTCAGTATCGACGAATCCACGGCTACCGGCGTGCGTTCGTGCACACCGGCAGTGGTCCCACCGTCTTGCTCATTCATGGTATCGGCGATTCACTCGACACTTGGGGCGAGGTGATTCCCGCGCTGGCCAAACACTACACGGTGATCGCGCCCGACCTGCTCGGCCATGGACGCTCTGAAAAGCCGCGCGCCGACTACTCCGTCGCCGGTTACGCCAACGCGATGCGGGATCTGCTGAGCGTGCTCGACGTCGAGTGTGCCACCGTAGTCGGGCATTCGCTCGGCGGCGGCGTCGCCATGCAGTTTGCGTATCAGTATCCCGAGCGCTGCGAACGATTGGTGCTCGTGAGCAGCGGTGGCGTGAGCCGAGACGTTCACCCCGTGCTGCGCTTGGCGGCCACCCCCCTCGGTCGTCCGCTCGTCTCCGTACTCGGTCTGCCGTTTGCCCGCACCTTCGGCAGAGGCATTGCCACGTTGCTCAAGGCGCTCAACACGGATCTAGGCCGGGACGAGCAGCACTGGATGCGGGTCTTCGATCGCATGGCGGATGCCTCGGCGCGCCGTGCGTTCGTGTCCACCGTTCGCGCCGTGGTCGACGTGCGAGGGCAGGTCATCACCATGCTGGATCGCTGTTACCTGGCGCGCGGCATGCCTACGTTGATCCTGTGGGGGACCAGAGACGGAGTGATTCCATTCGAGCACGCCCAGCTGATTCACGCGGCCATGCCCGGCAGCCGCCTGCACCCTTTCGATGGCGCCGGTCACTTCCCACACCACAGCAACCGCACGGCGTTCCTCGCGGCTCTCGACAGCTTCATCCGTAACACCCCACCTGCCGCCTACAGCGTGCGGGATTGGCGAGAGCTCTTGCGCAGAGGTCGCCCCGGCCGGGACGAAAACCGGCAGGGCGAGCTCACGAACAGCGCGCTCGATCGAAGTCTACCGAGCGGGACCTGATCGAGCCCTAGTACCGCGACACAGAGGAGGTGACTGTGATCACGCTGCAGCGCGACTCTCAGTCTGCCGGGTGGTCCTGGGGTAAGCCCTGCCGAGCTTCTCGCGCGCTCGGTCCACG
>DATHEN010000145.1:0-11394 GCA_035318565.1 Polyangiaceae bacterium | reverse complement strand
GCACCGGCACACGCGCGGCTCCGCAGCCAGGCTCTCCTCCAAGCGCCGCAGGCTGCAATCTGTCCGGCAACGATCGACGCCCGCGCGTCCCCTGCGCCCACCGCAAACGACACCGGGCCCGCCGCTAGAACGCTGAGCCGTGCATCGAGGGGATCCACGAGCAGGACGTCCACGCCCGCGGTAACGCCGAGCGCGGGCTCTGGAAGCACGTTGGCGAGCCCGCTGATGCCCGCGTCGGCGCTGAACGTTCTTTGCGAAGTACTTCGCTGCGGGCCGACTCCTGACGCTGACTGCTGAGGTGCGGGCCGCACACCCAGCGAGTCGAGCACCGAGGCGTCGAGTGCCAGCGCGATCGCCAGGCCCAGTGCGGCGCGCAGCTCCGCACACGTGCCTTCGAGCTTCGGAAAGGCACGCTCTCCAACCAGCACGCCGTCGCGCCGGATGAAGAAGCTCACCCCTCCCGCTCGCGCCTCGGTGACCTGAACGGCGACGGACAAACCGGCGTCGACCTGCTCGCGCTTCAGCCAGCGACTGATTTCGCGAGCGAGCGAGCCGCGTTCGAGGCAGGCATTGGGATTGACGGTGACGGCGTCCGCAATCTCTCGAGCAGGCGCCGCGGCGCTCCACGGTGCACAGGTGAGCGCAAACGACACGACGCAAAGCCTGGCGAGAAAGTGTCTGATAGGGAGCATTGTGTTCGACTCGAAGGTTCGAGGCCAGCAGCGGATCGACCGGTCGAAATCGCGAGGACGTCCTCTTAGTGCGTGTTCCCCGCGCCGCGTTCGACAATCGCGAATTCGATTCGGCGATTGTTGCGGCGCCCTGCGGCCGTAGCGTTGTCGTCGATCGGCTGCTCGTCGCCGAAGCCCCGTGCGCTCAGCCGGACCGGTGCGACGCCGTGCGTGATCAGCCATTTGACGACTGCGTCGGCGCGCCGCTGGCTCAGGGCCTTGTTGCGGTCCGGGTTTCCTTCGCTGTCGGTGTGTGCTCGTACCTCGATGCGGTGGATACTCGGGTCATCGTTCAGGATCTTCAGCACCGCCCTCAAGACAGCCCCAGAGCTTACGGCAAGCGCGGCGCTGCCCGGCAGAAACTCCACGCGCTCGCGCAGCTGGATCATTCGTTTTTCAACGTGCGCCGGAGGGCAGCCGTTTTTTGGTCGATTGAACGGGTTCTTCGGACCAGCGGCGTCCGGGCACGCATCATCGGCATCCCGAATACCATCCTCGTCTCGATCCCCGGGGGCACCGACGGGCGCTGCTCGACAGCCGTTGGTCTGCGGGTCGGCCGTGCGAACGCCCGCCTCGTTAGGACAGGCGTCCTGCTGATCGGCAATGCCATCGCTGTCATCGTCCGCCGGTTTCGGACAGCCGTTGGTCTTGGGGTCGTCACTTGCAATGCCGGCCTCCTGCCCGCACGCGTCCGTCGCATCGGGTACGCCATCGGCATCGCGATCCGCGGGACTCGGACAGCCGTTGGTCTTCGGGTCTTTCGCTCTAACGCCCCGGTCGTCCGGGCAAGCGTCTCGGACGTCGACGATGCCGTCGCGGTCGCGGTCGCGGTCGACGGCGGTCAGGCGCGCTCGTGCAGGCGCTGGCGCTGGCGCTTCGACCGGCTGCACCCATTCGAGCGAACAAAGTGCCCGCATCGCGGGAGTTCCGAAACCCCGCGTGAGCCCGGGCCCGGTGCCAAACCCGATGCGGAAGCGGCCCACCGCGAAATGCCCACCGAACACCACCTCGGCCGACGTGGTGCGCGCTGCCAAGAACGCGTTCGGGTCACCCGCCACGGTGGCAAAAGAGAACTCGGGACCGAGAATGATGCGGCCTTGAGCGAGCCTGAGGCCGGCGGCGGCTGCGAACAGCGCGTCACCGCCCATCGGGCTTCCCGCAAAGTCGTCGTCCTGGGCGCCGATATGAAACCCGAGGTCGTCGCTCCAGGTGCGTAACCTGAAGCCGAGTTGAGCCGCTGCGGTGAAGAGCGAGGCTCGACCTGCGACATTGATCCTGGGAACCAAGCGCGCCGCGCCGTTGCTGGCATAGGATTCTCGGGACCCGCTCGGGGCGAAGACCCGCAGCCCCGCCGAGAGCGTGAAGGGATCGCCGTACCGTCCAGCAAGCAAGACGTCGCCCCCGACTCCAATGTCTCCAAGTGCCGCCCGCTGCTCGGCTTCGAATAGCGCCGTGCTCACCCGGGCCGATTCTCCGTCCTGGAACAACAAGACAGGAACGTTGAGCGCCAAGCGCAGGTGCTTCGTCGCAGCGATTGTCCCTCCGAAATGCGCAAACAGCTGATGCTTGATGATGGCGACCTCCTGTTTGCCGGTTGGCAGGTAGAGCACCAAGGGTCGATTCGCATAGTCGAACACCACTCCAGCGGCGTAGCGCTCGCCCAGAGATTCCACATAGAACCAGCTGCTGCCACGGTCTGCCGGCTCGAAGCGATCCAGCGCAAAGCCCTCGGCGCGTGGCTGTGCCCGAGCAGCGCCCGCGAAAAACAGCACGATCGCGACGCTTGCCGTCCACAGGAGGCAGAGCTTCACCGAGCCGGGATGCTCACCCATTCCCGCTATCTTGCGCAAGCGCGTTGCAGCGCGCACACTTTTCATCGGACCCGCTCGACCTGACCTCTGCAAAACGACTAGAAACGGGAGCTCGAGGGCGTCTTGATCAGCATTCGCGTCGCTTGCCTCGTGTTCGTGGTGTCGCTCTCGATTGGGGGCGCGTGTTCGGGCGGTGAGATTTCGGCTGGAGCCGGCAACGGAGACGACGCTGGGCCCTCAGGCGACGCTGGGCCCTCGGGCGACGCTGGGCCCTCGGGCGACGCAGAACCGAACGACGAGGCGGCTGCGGATAGCGGCGTGATACCCAATTGCCAGGCCGCCTGCAGCAACAGAGCGTCAGGAGCGTGCTTGATCGTCCCCGACCACGCCGAGTGCGTCGCCGAGTGCGAGCTCAGCCTAGCTGAACCCACCTGCGCGGTAGAAGCCGCCGCTCTGACCGTGTGTACTGCCAGCGCGACCATCACTTGCAACGCCGATGGAGTTCCAGAAGTCGGGGGTTGCGATGCGCAGCAACAAGCCTCGAGCATCTGCTTTGCTTGCTTGCCATCCCCAAGCGACGAAGCCTGCCTGGCCTGCATCAAGTCGACCTGTTGTGAGCAGCACAAGGCTGCACTGATCGATCCCGACGTACCCGACTACGCCATTTGTTCGAACGCTTGCAACGCGGACACCGCGTGCTTGCAGGTCTGCGCCGAGGAGTACCCGAGCGCCGCCCGAGCATTCGAGGCGCTGGACCGCTGTTCGGCGAGCTGCAGCGGATGTTGAATGGCGCACATTTCCCGACGTGTCAGGCGATGCCCGGCGTTGCACTCGCTTCGAAGACAACACGTGTTGCTTTGAAGGCAACATTTGGCAGACGCACATTGGACGCGAGGAGCGCCTTCTACACGATATCGGGTAGGAAGTGCGGCAATGACACGGCGCATCCCACTGCATCAGTTGAGGACAACACATGTTGTCCAAGACACAACACACTGCGGGTAGGCGCCTCGGATGCGTTCTGGTCGTTTCGCACACGCTAAATGGCACTACTGGGCGCCAATCACGAGCTCGTAAAAGTCGTTGCGAGCACCGCGCTCTTGGCACTCTTCCTGCTTTACTCCGACGCGAAACGTTGGGTTCGTCGTACAGGAAGCGGTAACCTCGAAATGAATAAGCTCAGAACAAGTTTGCTCCTCGCAGTCGTGTTGACGGGTTGCGGTTCCGCACCGGGTCAGGGTGGCGATGTTTCTGAGTACGACGAAAGCTCTGACTCGAACTTGGTGTCGACGAACGGCTTGGTAACCTTCAACGGTTTTACCGGCATGAACGGTTTTACCGGCATGAACGGCATGACCAGCATGAACGGCATGATCAACATGAACGGCCTGGTCAACATGAACGGCCTGATGAGCATCAACGGCCTGATCAGCATCAACGGCATGATCAACATGAACGGCTTGGTCGGCATGAACGGCCTGATCGGCATGAACGGCATGATCAACATGAACGGCCTGGTCAACATGAACGGCCTGATGACCCTGAACGGCCTGACCGGCACCGCTTCCAACTATCAGCTCATTCCGAACCGCGGCGACCTGATGAACAGCGCCAACGGTCGGATGGTAGTGAGCTACATGATCCGCTGTGCACTTACATCCACGCAGTCCATCACCCGCACGGACAGCGCGGGTACGTCGTACACCTATACAGGTGCGGTTGGCTTGGCGCCCGAGTGGTACAGCACGGCTGCGGCTGCCTGCGGGCAGGCTTGCGAAGAGAAAGTGTCGGCCTGTTTGATGGCGCACTACAATCCGTCGGGCGTCCACCAGCAGATCATGATCGGCGGATCTGGGCTCGGCGACAATACCTCTTGTGCAACGGACGCCTGCAGCGGCTCCTCCCAGTTCAACGAGAAGGAAGGCGCCTTCTGGGGCAACCTCTTCATCAAGGACAAGCCGCAGGCGTACTATTGCCAGTCTGATTACAACAGCCTCTCGGATCAGCGCACGTGCGCGGACAATACCGACAGCAGCCCTTGCCCGTTTACGCCGAGCCAGGACGAGTGCGAAGACCTCATGTCGAGCTCTGTCCGTGGCAAGCAGTACGTTGGTGATGCGACCAAATATGAGCGTCCCGCGCAGGACATCGCCGAGAAAAAGGCTTTCACGTACGGCATTTCGACACGTATCGGCGCGAGCGGCAGCTCATCGGCGAATGCTAACGGCTGGCAGCAGCTTCCGAACAAGTGCCCGGCCACCGTTCAGACGAACCAACAGATCTGCACGGCTTCGCACAACGAAAATCGCACCTACACCAAGGGGCAAACCATGTGCGTTGGAGGCACCTGCCAGACGACCGGCGGCTGCACCAAGACCTGCACCATCTGCGATACGTACGGGACTGGCACGAAAATCACCGACGGCACCGGCGCGTGCGTGAGCAAGTGGAACTACCCCCTCACCACTTGGTATCACCACTGAGAACCGACCCGAGCGACGCCCAGCGCGTCGCCACCCAGCTCCTGAGCTAAACGAAACCAGCAAAACCGAAACCCGGGCCCAAAGCCCGGGTTTTGGCGTTTTGTGCGCGGCGTTCGCCCTCGAGTGCTTGGGACGATCGCGAACGAACTCAGGCTCACGCCAGGTTACACTCCAGCAATCGATGAACAGTTGCTGGTCGAGACCGGATGGCGGTTCGAGAGCGCGCAGCGTCTGCGAGTACGTGCGCAGCTGGCCCATGGCGGCCGCGCTTGCCCTGTTCCTGACCTCTGGTCCAGCCGCGGCGTTTTGTCGGGCCACGACCTGTGAACCCAAAGAGACCTGCCAGCACGACGATCAGGAGTGCGTCCGGGAAGGACTGCCGCTGTTTTGGCCCGGGGGTAGGCTGGCCGTCTCGGTCAGTGCCGCAGGTTCGGTGGACGGAATCACCGGGGAGCAGACGGAGGAAATCGCTCGCATGGCTTTCTCCGCCTGGCAGGCCGCCACCTGTGCCGACGGACTCCATCCCGGATTGCGCCTTCAATTCGTGGGGCAGCGGCAAACGACCAAGGCGGATCGGACCGACCACCTCAACCTGATCACGTTCGTCGACTCCAATTGGCAGGATCCGGAGGCCGTCGCAATCACGACGGTGACTTTCGATACCGGCAGCGGGCGCATCCTCGATAGCGACACACGCATCAATGCTGCGCAGTACTGCATCATCGGTGATCCCGCGCAGCTTGATACTGCCGTCTGCGACCCGCTCGCCGGCGGCGACTTCACCCACCCCGTGGACCTGCTCGGTGTGCTCACACACGAAGCCGGTCATCAGCTTGGCCTCGACCACACGCTCTCACCAGGAGCCACGATGGCGACTGCGCCGACTGAATACCGATATCAGGACCTCCGCAACTTGGAGCCCGACGACGAGGCGGGCATCTGCGCCATCTACCCCACTGCCTTCGAGGAGGACCTGGCAGGCGGTGGTTTGAGCTGCCGAGCAGCGGCCACCCCCGGCTCGAACTCTGCCGGCGGGAGCTGGCCTGTGGTTGCGCTTGCCGTCGCCGCCTGGCGAGCACGTCAAGGGGACCGACGCAAACGGCGTTTTCCGCGCGGAGCGTGAGCGCCCGTTCTCATCTCAGCACAGAGTTGACGTCTTGCTCGATCTGTTCGCCTTGCTCGACGAATACCCGCGCGAGCATGCGCGTTTGCTCCGTGCGGACCCAGTAGTGCGAACGATTTTCGACCGCTGGGCCTTTCCAGAGCTCCAAAAACCCCTGTTGTTCGCCGGACCTTGCGTACTCGATCCGGAGTACCTGGCTGCGGTCCTTCTGAGGTGTCGGGTCGTGCGCAACGACGCGCAGCTCGTCTATTTTGGCCATCCAGTTCGTCGCGGTCGCGTCCTTTTTGCTGGCGCTCGCGCTGTCCGCCCAAAACGTACTGCCCTGGGGACCGCCGCGCACGAGATTGCGCGTGCGACCCCGGCCCTTGATGCGCGCGGAAGTCGGCTGCATGTCGAGCCAGGCGTGCAGGTCCCGTTCGGGCAGGCGTTCGTGAGCCTGGGAAATGTCCCGCGCGAGGTCTCCGAGTAGGACATAGGCCTGCTCGGTTTGCTCGTCCAAAACGTACTGATTTTTCTCGCCGAGTGTCTCGGCGCCGAACTGGAGCCGGCGCGCTCCGAGATTGCGAAACGTTACGATGGCACTCGTCTTCGGAGCATCCAAACCGAATTCGGCCCGCTGATCTTTGGAGATGCGGCCGATGGCGCGCAGCGCCTTCAACGGAGCAAGATCCTTGATGAGCTTCGAGCCCGCTTTCGTCGCAATGAACGTCTGCGACATCACGAGCGGCTTGTCTCCCTGGTTGACGAAGGCCGGGAGATTGTCTGGAGTGGTGACCTGTTCGCCTGGCGCCACGCTCTTCTCGTATTTCCCGGAGAAGTAGCTGCCCACGGCGTCGTGCTTGGGTTCGATCGTCGTCTTGTAATTCGCGCCTTCGTAAACGATGCGCACGATATCTTCGGGCTGCCCTTTCCAAACGAACAGGTCGCCACGGTCCAGGTCTGATGTCCCCTTCTGACCCGTCCATGCGCTCAGCGCCGCGGCGATGCTCGCTGCTAGAAGAAAGACGTGAACACCGAGTTCGCGCAATACTCCAGATCTCCGAGGCTTGAGCCTCTCGTGGTTGGGCTTGGTCATCCGTCGGAACTCAGGAGACTCGGATTCTGCCGATGTTCCATTTTGGCTAAGTTACTGCAATGCCCGATGATTTTCCAGAAACAGGCGACTTCGGGCCAATCTTCTTGCCGATCGTTGCAGCGCCGCGGACGGCGCCCAAAACCAGCCTGAATGCGCTCGGAGCTGCACCGGGCGACCCCGAGCTCACCCGTTCGGCGCGGTCAATGCCGGACTGGCAGACCGCCAAAAGCATAGAGAGCGTCGAGCGTGCCGGGCTACGACATTCGCGATGCGGCGATGATTTCGCTGATCTCGCTTCCACAGCAGCAAAGGTTCGATGCTCGCCAGTTCGGCTTCGAGAGCGTGAAGGAAATGGAAGTCCAGGCGAGCCGGAGGTAACTCTGCTGTGAGCCGCGTCCCGATTCGAGAGCTGATCCCGTGCCCGCTGACATAGTCCGAGACGAGCCACTCGAGCGGCGGCAAGCCGAAGCCAAGCTGCGCGTCGAAGAGCTGCGCGAGCAGATTCGGCACCACGACTATCTGTACTACGTGCGCGGGGAGCCGGAGGTCGCTGACGCCGAGTACGACGCGTTGTTGCGAGAGCTCCAGCGGCTGGAGGAGGAGTTTCCGGGACTGATCTCACCAGACAGTCCGACGCAGCGCGTGAGCGGACAACCCAGCGAGGCGCTGTTCGCGCCAGTCAGCCACCGGGCGCGCATGCTGTCGCTCGACAATGCGTTTTCTTCGGATGAGCTGAGCGAGTGGGCGGAAAGGCTACGGCGGTCGATCGGCGATCGAGCCGACTTCGTGTGCGAGCTCAAAATCGACGGCCTGGCGGTCGCGCTCACCTACGAAGACGGCATCTATGTGCGCGGGGCGACGCGCGGCGATGGCGTCACCGGCGACGACGTTACGGGCAACATCCGGACGATCCGGGCGGTACCAACGAGGCTTCGAGGCACGGAGCTGCCCAAGCTGCTCGAAGTGCGTGGTGAGGTCTACTTACCTGTTCGCGCTTTCGAGAAGCTGAACGACGAGCTCGCGGCCAGAGGCGAAAAGCGTTTCGTGAATCCGCGCAATTCGGCGGCCGGCATGCTGCGCCAGAAGGATCCGCAGATCACCGCATCGCGCCCACTCCGGCTCTGGTGTCACGGCCTGGGGGCCGTCCAGGGTCGTCGCTTCGAGCGGCATAGCGAAGCGCTCGCGTATCTGCGGGAGCTCGGCTTACCCGTGAACCCGACGACGGAGCGGGTGGGGACCCTGAACGACGTTTTCGATTACTGCCGGCGCTGGCAAGAGCACCGCCACGACGTCGATTACGAGATCGATGGGGTCGTCGTCAAAGTCGACCAGGTTCTGCTGCAAGAAGAGCTCGGTGCGACCAGCAAAGCGCCACGTTGGGCGATCGCCTACAAGTTTCCCCCCGAGGAGCGCACGACGTTGCTCCGGCAGATCGCCGTGCACACCGGTCGAACCGGGAAGGTGACGCCGTTCGCCGTGCTCGAACCGGTGTTCGTGGGGGGCGTGACCGTGACGACGGCCACTTTGCACAATCAGGACGAAGTTGCGCGCAAGGACGTTCGCGAGGGGGATACCGTCGTGGTTCGCCGAGCCGGCGACGTCATCCCGGAGGTCGTGGCTCCCGTGCTCGCCAAACGTCAAGAGGGCGCGCCGCCCTGGCAGTTCCCACGAATCTGCCCCTCGTGCGGCAGCGAGCTGACTCGCGCCGAAGGCGAAGCTGACTGGCGTTGCCCGAATCGTCGGGCGTGTCCCTCGCAAGGTATCGAGTGGCTCACGCATTTCGCGTCGCGCGGTGCGATGAACATCGACCATCTCGGGTACAAGACGGGACTAATGCTGATGGAGCGCGGCTGGGTCGAAGATCCCGGCGATATCTATGTGCTGACTGCCGAGCAGCTGGCGGAGCTTCCCGGATTCAAGGCCAAGTCCGTCGACAACCTGCTCCGGGCGATCGAAGCCTCCAAAGACCGTCCGCTGTGGCGTCTCCTCGTCGGGCTCAGCATTCGACACGTCGGTGCAAGAGTCTCGCAGATCATCACGGAAGCTTTCCCGGCGATGGAAGCGCTGCAGGCGGCGACTCTCGAACAGCTCGAAAGCGTGCGCGAAATCGGCCCGGAAATCGCGCAAAGCATCCACAGCTGGCTCTCCGACCCGGACAACCAGCTCTTAGTGGAGAAAATTCGCCAGGCGGGTGTACGGATGCACGACGCGTTACGCCCCCAAACCGAAGGCGGGTCGCTTTCGGGCAAGAGCATCGTGTTGACCGGGGGCCTCGAGACCATGAGCCGCGAGGAAACCACGCGTGCTGCGCAAGCAGCCGGCGCCCGCATTGCCTCCAGCGTCTCGAAGAAAACCGACTTCGTGGTGGCCGGCAAAGATGCAGGCTCCAAATACGACAAGGCCGTGGCGCTCGGCGTCGAAGTGATCGACGAAGCCGAGTTCTTGCGCCGACTCGGCACTGGGGTCTAGGAGCCGAGGGAGTCCGCGCGCCAAAAGCCGGACGACCTCGTACTCGCGCGCGCTCAGCGGACCTGCGGATTTGCCTGTTGCGAGCGGCACGTCGTCCCGAGTGGCGCTCGCGTCGAGCAGAGCGCGCACGCGTTGCGCATCCCGGGCTGCGCCGAGTTGCTCGAAGACGCGGCCCGCGCGCTCGAGCTCGTCACGCGCCGCATCGTTTCGATTCAAAACCAACAGGCAGCGCGCAAGCTCGACCCGCAGTCGTGCGGGCTCGTAGCAGGCACCGCTGCGAGCGAGCAAGCCGATCGCCCGGTCGAATGCCGCGCACGCTTGCTCGTACTGGCCGCTGGCTGCTGCGACCACCGCCTCGGCGGCGTGCGCACTGGCCCGGAGCGGGTCCGTTCCCAAACCCGCAGCCAGTTCGCGAATTTCCGCCAGTACCTGCGATTGTGGCGCGCGTCCGAGCGCCGCTTCCGCTTGCAAGAGCAGCTCGCCCGCCAGCGCGCGATCGATCTTGTACGAAGGCGGCGTTTGTTCCCAAAACCCCTGCGCCCACTCGGCTGCTGCGGTTGGATCGTCGCGATCGAGGGCGATCCTGGCGCTGACCAGCCGCCGGTGAGGGTGCCATTCGAGTTTTTCGAGCAGCTCATTCGCTTCATCGAAGCGTCCCTGACGCCGGCGTAACTCGGCCAATCTAACCAGCACGTGCTCTTGCTGAGGCGGCCGCGCGCTCGCGAGCTGCTGGGCACGTCGTGACAGCTCGGACTCGGCGTCGGACCAGGCGCCACTCCACATCAGTACCTCGGCGTGAGTAGCTCTGTACACCGCCATCAGCGCTTCGGAATTGAAACGAGCGGCGTGCTCGTGAGCGCGGTCGCACCACTCGCTGGCTCGCCCGAAGTCACGCACCAGCTCGCAGGCACTGAGCAGATGGCAGCAGCAGATGCCGATCGCGACGGGGTCTGCCAGGTCGCCCGACAACGCCGCTGCCGCAGCTTCATCGAGGCGAGGCATTCCCTGGTCGAGCGCCCCCTGGACGACGAGCGTGAGGCCCTCCATGGATAACGCTACGACTTCGACGTCGAGGTCGCCGATTCTTCGCGCGATCGTCACGGCCTCGGCGGCGAGCTCGCGCACGCGCCCTGCGTCCTCCCCGGTCGAAAGCGAAAGCTCGCATTCGCAGAGCCGCAGCCACGCATGTTCCGCGCTCTGCGGAAGCTCGGTCAGGAGCTTGCTTGCGCGACGGTGCCAGCCCTGGGCAACCGCCGGTTGCCCGCGAAACTGCAGCGTATCCATGGGCGACGGTGATGGCGACTCGAGCTGCGCCACTTCGAACTGCACCTGCGTGCGGCGGTGGTGCGTTGCGGTTCTGGCCACCCTCGCGTGCGCGAAGCGTGCGCCATCGCCAGAACTGTCCTCTACGCCTGCGATGAACTCCCGATTGGAGGGTCTTGGTAGCCACTCGCGCACTGTCGCGACGACCTCGGCGCTGGAGCGCCGGCGACCAGGATGATATTTACGTTGGAGACTCTTCTCTTTCACCTGGTCAGCCGAGACATTCGAACTCGCCCAACGACGGTGAGCTACTTCTTCCTGCGAGCCGGAGGGACACTGCCAGCAATGCGGACAGCTTGTGAAGCGCTCGATTGTCATGGCGATAAAGAAGCGAATTCGGCTGGAGATCGATGTCTTATTCTTCGGAAGTCTTCTCTTC
>DATHEN010000144.1:0-5277 GCA_035318565.1 Polyangiaceae bacterium | reverse complement strand
CCAGGAGCTCGCGTTGTCCGGGGCGGAACTGGACGACGCCGAAGTGCGTTTTGGCAGCAGCCTCCACTGCCGACCATGAAACCGGATCGTCCTCGCGCATCACCGGGGAAAGGTAGCAAAAGGAAACGGGGGAGTGCCCGGGCGTCTGGACGGGGCTGAAAAGCTCGGATAGACGGGGTGCGTTGATAACGAGAAAACGATCTTTCAATCGTGCCGGCGTGTGCATTGCAGCACTCCTCTGTTCTGGCTGTTCGCTCGTTTTCGTGAAGCGGCCTCTCCCCGCCGAACGCAATTTGCCCGAACGGCCTGGGCCGTGCACGTCCAGCAAAGCGTTGCCCACGGTCGACACCGTCATAGCGGGGCTGCAGCTCGCGGGTGTGGCTGTTGCGGCTTCGGCGAACGAGTCGGACTATGAAGGCTCGCCGATAACTCGCAAGGGGGACATTGCGCTCGGTGCGACCATGGCCGCGCTGTTTGCGACGAGCGCCGTCTACGGTTTCACTTCGACGAGCCGGTGTGACGAGCTGAAGCAGCAGCAAGTGCACGACTGGGAGTGGATGAAGAACGACGTGGACGGGGCAGGGCGCGAGGTTTTCTGACAACCAAGCCGTGCCGGCGGCCGAGCCCCTGTAAATGACTCCTCACGTTGGCCGTGCCGCAAGCGCTCTCGTACTGCTTGGCGGGGCTTTGGCGCCCTTGTCTTGTTCTTTGGGCGAGAACGGAAACGCGCCCATTTTCCTCAGCGAAGCGGGCGCAGACGTGCAGGTCACGCCGATTTGTACGCCCGAGACGGGGACAGACCTTCCGGACCCGGACTTCCGGGATTCGAATTGCGACGGTATCGATGGAGACTCGAGCCACGCAGTCTTCGTCGCCACGACGGGCGCCGACACAGCCAGCGGTGAGCTCTACACACCGGTCAAGACGTTGGCGCGCGCTCTCTCCCTCGCACGCGCGGACGCGGGCTTGGCCGTGAGAGACATCTATGTTTGCGATGGCACCTATCCGGAGAGCATCGAGATCGGCGCTGCGGGTGTCCACATCTACGGCGGGTTCGATTGCGCAAAGGGCTGGGCCCGGAGCCATCGACACGCGCTGGTTTCGCCGCCGCGCGGTCAGCCGCTGCGCGTGTCGCGCGCTCGCGACGTGTTGATTCGGCACGTGGACTTCAAAGCGCCGGATGCGTTTCAGGCTGGGGAAAGCGTGGTTGCCGTCAGCGTGCTCGGGTCACAGGACGTGACGCTCGAAGATGCCGTGTTACAGGCTGGCAATGGCGCAGCCGGTAAACCGGGACAGCCGTCCGATCCCGGGATGACCACCCCGCCACTCGAGGCGGCGGCTGGCGACTCGGCGCCGGCGAATCTGGGCTGCGCAATCGTCGGCGGATATTCGGAGACCTGTAAGGCTCAGTTAGCTGGCGGATTCAGCGCCAAGCGCACGTACGCATGTGCCAATTCTCCAGGAGAGTACCTCGGCGGATGGGGCGGCCCTGGGGCGAACGCCGGCCCCGTCGACCCGGACGCGAGCAGCTTGGGCGCTGCAGGAAGTCCGCCTGCCACCAGCCCGCGGCGCAGCTCTGGTCCAGCGGGAGGGCTGCCTCCGGCTGGCCGTAGCGGCAAAGCCGGAACTCTTGGCGCGCCCGGTGCCAGCGCACAGGCCGACTTCGGGTCAGTCGTGAACGGCAGCTACGCTGCGACTAACGCTGGCGGTGACGGCACGCCGGGCTTGCTCGGGGAGGCGGGCGATGGCGGGCAGGGCGGGTGGTCGCTCCTGGGTTCAGACACTCGCTGGTATCTCGGCGGCGGAGGCGGTCAGGGCGGTTTTCCGGGTTGCGGCGGAGCCGCGGGAAAAGGCGGAGGAGGCGGCGGGGCATCGATCGCTTTGATTGCCGTTGATTCAAGCGTCACGCTGAGCGGCTTGACGATCATTACCGGCAGCGGCGGAGCGGGTGGAACGCCGAGCGCGGGCGCGGCGGGTCAACCTGGCGGAGAAGCGGGCCGCGGAGGAACGGGCATGCCGGCTCCCGACTTCAACACCAATGGAGCTCAAGGCGGGCGCGGCGGTGACGGCGGCGCGGGCGGTCCAGGTGGTGCGGGTGGCGGGGGGCCGTCGATTGGCATCGTCATCGTTGGCGAGCGGCCGGAGCTCGCGCGCAGTGCATACCGAATCGGGAGAGGCGGCGCGGGTGCTGCAGGCCCTTCGGGGAACCCTGCCGGGAGCAACGGCCGTGAAGCGACCGAATACGTCATTCAATGATGCGTTCGCGCTGCTCACTCTCCCCAGATCCGCAGTGTTTTGTCGCCCGAGCTCGTGAGCAATAGCCGTCCATCGCGCGAGAATTCGGCCTCATAAACGTTGGCCGTGCCGGCGTGTCGTAGCTCGCGCACCAAGCGGAGCTCTTTCGCACCGGCGACGTGTTCGAGCAAGCGCGCACGGCCGTCGTAAGCGGACGCGACGATGACTTTGCCGTTCGGCGAAAAGTGCACGTCGTGCACGTTGTTGTCGAAGCGTGTGTACTCGGCTTTGCGGTCGGCGCTGCGTGTGCTGAAAAGCCATACGGCATTGCCTCCGACGGCCAGGAGCTCGCCGTCGGGTGAGAGCGCGACACTGCGGGCGTATTGGGGCCCGCGTACGCGCAAGAGCTCGGCGCCGCTTTGCAGGTCCAGCAAAGACACTTCGTTGGCCGGATAGTGGCTTACTGCCAGCCGGCGATTGCTCGCGTCGAGGAACATGCCGTCGATGCGTTCGGGGCAATCGATGAGCAGGGCGAGGTCGAGTCCGCCGTTCGAGGCGCGCGTGTAAAGGGCCAGGCTGGACGTTTGAGTCTTCAGCTCGGGCAGTGTGGCCATGAGTACATTGCCCGCCTCGGACCATTCGAGTTGCCAGGAGCCGTGCTCACTCGCGGTGCGGAGTTGTTGTCCGCTGAGGCCATCGAGCAGCTCGATGCCGTGATCGTGCGCGAAGAGGACGTGTGTGGGATCGCTCGGGCCCCAGAACGTGAAGTCTCCGCGACCGTATTGTTCGTAGCCGCGAACGCTATTTTTCGCGAGCAGCTTGCCGGTGGCGGCGTCGTAGAGTCGGAGCGCGGCTTCGTTCTCGCTCACGGCCAGCAGCGTCCTGGTGTCCGGGGCAAAATGCGCGATCGACAGGTGGCTGTATCCCACCGGGATGACTTTGCGCTGGCGAAAGCGGGCGTATTTGACGTCGCTATCGAGCTGCGCGGGCTGCGGAGCGGGCAGCTCCCAAACGGCAGAGCGTTCCTCGCGCACCTGGCATTTGCCGATGCTTCGAGCTCCCTTCCCTGGCTCCGGATGAGACGTGGCCTGCACCAGCGGGGCGGAGCCTGGGGCCGGCGGCGGCGCTTCCGTGCGATCGGGTGACGAGACACTGCTGGAGTTCGCAGGGGATTTTACGGCACTTCCGGAGCAGGCGGCTCCGTTCAGCAGGGCGAGTAAGAGTGGCAGCAGGCCCCCACGAGGTTTCCGTGTCATACGCGCCAGCGTAGCAGGCTGGTTCTCTAGCAGGTTGTGGGTTTCGGGCCCTATTACGCTGCATCTTCAAGGGCCGATACTGACAACGCCACACGAATCCAAGTGGAGCAGGCCCTTGCCGCCGCCTCTTGCGAGGCGAATGGTACGCTAGTCGATCGCCCTGATGCTCAAGCCGCGCACATCTCTGATCAGTCCTCCACGGAGCTCGTTCGTGGACGTCGTGTTCGAGGTGTCTACGGCCGTCACGGTCACTGCTCATCGCAATGTGTCGATCCTGATTTGGCGCGACTCGCCGACGGTGGCATCTCTGTTGCGAATAGACGACTACACTGGCAGAATTTTCGAAGAACACGGATCGGTATCGGCGATCGTGGTCGTGGATGCGCCGTCGCCTCGCCCGCCGGATCAGGCGTCTCGGGCGGAACACGCCCGACTCACGAAGAAATACGAAGCGAACTCCGCGGGGCTCGCCATGATCATCGACGGGCACAGCGCGAAGCACTCGATGCTCCGCTTCGTGCTGACCACGCTTCAGCTCATGTCGTCTCCGCGGGTCCCGCAGCGTATCTGCCAATCCACGAACGAGGCGGCGACATGGCTCGCGAGTCTCGACCGCAAGCTCGTCGGCTCCGAGCTCTCCAAGGCCGTCAAAGCCAGTCGTGAGCTGCTCCCCACGGAAACGCTGGTGCCCGCGAGCCCTGCGAATCCGCCGCTCAAGCGTGGCTGATTCAACCGATCCAACCGCGCACTGCTAGCGCGCCGAGGGTTGGCAGCACGCTGATCTTGCCTGCGCGGGTCATGCGCGCCACTTGTTCGCGCGAGAACTTCCGCACGCGTTCGATGCCTTCTTCCTTCTGCGGGCGCGCGGCGCGTGATTTTGGTTCGACTCCGAGCGCGATTACCACGCGATGCGGAATACTGCCCATGCCCGGTGCCGCTTCCAGTGAATTGGGTAGTAGCTTGGCACCCCGCGTCGCCACGAGGTTGCACTCTTCTTCGAGCTCGCGCAGTCCCGCGCTGACCGGATCTTCTCCCTTGTCCATGGCGCCGCCCGGCAGCTCCCAGCTGCGTTGGCCGGTTGGCGCGCGACGGATCAACGAGAGCCAGATGCGACCATCGCTGGATTCGGGGACCACGACGATGGCATCGCTGCGAGTGACGATCCATCCGTACGATTTGAGCCAGCGGACAGCGAACCAGGTGAAATCGTGGACGCGCTTCATGAGAGGGGGCGCAGACTAGATCAGGATTCCCGACGAGGCTGCCCCGTAAATAGCTTGTTTCAATTGAGGATTTCGCGTCCTGCTCGGCATGCCGCATCGCGGCAGGCAGCTCGAGCGACGTGCGCGCCGCGTGCGGGTTGTGGTAGCGACGGGCACTCTCGTGATTCATCCGACGGCTGTGATCGATCCTGGCGCGCGTATCGGCTCCGGCACGCGCATTTGGCACTTCTGTCACGTGATGAGCGGGGCCCTGGTCGGCGATGACTGCTCGCTCGGGCAGAATTGTTTCGTGGCCTCCGGGGTGCGTCTCGGTAACCGGGTGCGCGTTCAGAACAATGTGAGCCTGTACGAGGGGGTCGAAGTCGAAGACGACGTGTTCCTCGGGCCCAGCATGGTGTTTACCAATGTCTGGAATCCGCGCGGCGTTGTCAGTCGGAAACATGAATTCCGCAAGACACGCGTTGGCCGCGGCGCCACCGTGGGCGCGAATGCCACGATTTTGCCAGGTGTCATCCTCGGCGACTATTGCTTCGTCGGAGCGGGCGCGGTGGTGCGCACGGATG
>DATHEN010000143.1:0-2711 GCA_035318565.1 Polyangiaceae bacterium | reverse complement strand
CGGCTACGACCAAAACTTCCTCTTGCAGATGTCCGCGGGCAAACTCCACGGCTCTCTCCTCACCGCGGCCACGGCGGTGCTGCTGTTTTTGACCGCGCTCCAGTACACGTCGCGCTACAAGGCGCTGCTCCTCGCAGCGGTGTTCGGCGTGGCCACCTGCGCCTGGTCGGTCCAGAGCCAGAACGTCTGGCAACAGACGGTGAGCACGTTCTTCATTTCGATCGGTATCTTTTGTTTCGTCCGTTATCCGGAGCGGTATTGGCTGCAGCTGCTCGGCGGTCTCGCGTTCGGCACCGCCACGGCGTGCCGGCACACGGGTGCGCTGCTGCTCGTGTGCGTGTTCGTGTACATGCTGATCTATCACCGCAAATCGGCGATTTTCATGGCGCTCGGCGCAGCGCCCGTCCCACTCGCGATCGCTTTTTACAATTGGTACTACTTCGGCAGTCCGTTCTCGTTCGGACAGGAGCTGGTCGGCCATGAGACCGCCCTCGAAAAGACCGGCTCGCCCGATCTCTGGCAGACCCCCTTCCTGAAGGGCGCGGCCGGGCTGCTCTTCAGCCCCTCGCGCGGACTACTGGTCTTTTCGCCATTTTTCGTGCTCGCGGCGGTCGGGCTCTACAAGATTTTCAAGGAGCCCCAATACCGAGCGCTGCGCCCGGTGTGCCTCGGTTCGCTCGCGA
This sequence comes from Polyangiaceae bacterium, assembly GCA_035318565.1. Classification (GTDB taxonomy): domain Bacteria; phylum Myxococcota_A; class Polyangia; order Polyangiales; family Polyangiaceae; genus DATDJP01. Next base: position 2,028 of record DATHEN010000143.1, on the reverse strand, counting down.
TCATGGTGCTGCAATGCAAGTGGTTCGACTGGTGGGGCGGCTGGACGTACGGCTACCGGCCCTGGCTGGATGCAGTGCCGGTGCTGATGCTGTGTCTGATTCCGATGCTCAGTTGGGCGTTGGCCGGCCGTGTGCGACCGGCGGTGTTCGGTGTTGCCGTCGCCTGGGCCGCGTTCGTGCAGTGTATCGGCGCGTTCACTTACGACAAGATGTGGAACGAGCGCACGCTCTACGTGGTGCAGCCACCCGACGGCGGCACACCGCACGCCTTCTACGATGCCGAGTCCGCCGAAGAGCTGGCGCAGGACTCGAACGGCACGTATCTCGGCCCCACGAAATGTAACGTCGATGTCGTCTATTGCCGCTACCGGCTGTGGTCGCTGCAAGACAACATCATCACTTACTATCTGACCCATTTCAGCGAAGCGCGCGCGCATCGACCACGAGCGAGATGGGCAGCTTTGCTGCGACGGCCGTAGCGCTGCCGTGCCGGAGAAGAGCCCGATGACGCCCGTGACCGCAAACGGCAGTGGCACGCGGCTGTTCTGGCTCGCCGTCGCCGCCTCGATCGCCATCGGCTGCTGGCTGCGGCTGCCGGCGCTGCAGGCGGGGTTTCACACGGACGACGCCGTGCAGATCGGCATGTTGCGCGGCGAGCTCGGCGCGCATCGCTCGATGTTCGATCTCTTTCGTTTCGCCGACGGCGAACGCGACGGCGTGCAGCTGATCGAGTCCGGTTATCACCCCTGGTGGGCACAGCCGAACTTACGCATCGCCATGTTTCGCCCGCTGGCGAGCGCGCTGATCGCGTTCGACTACGCGATGTTCGGCGCGAACCCCGTGATCCCTCACGTGCACTCCTTCGTGTGGTGGGGGTTGATGGTGCTCGCGGGCGCGCTCGTGCTGAAGCGGGCGCTGCCGCTTCCGGCTGCCGCGCTGGGCGTGTTCTTGTTCTGTATTCATTCGTCACACAGCGTACCAGTGGCGTGGCTCGCCAATCGCAGCACGCTGGTCGCAACGACCTTCGGCCTTTTGGGAGTTCTGCTGCATCTGCGCTGGCGCGAGGAGGGCGGCACGCGCCTGCGAGTGCTGGCGTGCGTGGCGTTCAGCCTCTCGCTCCTGGCCGGAGAGTACGGCTTACCCGTGCTGGCCTACGCTTTCGCTATCGAGGTACTCGACGAGAGCCGCACGTGGCCCGCGCGGATGCGCGCTCTGTGGCCCGCGCTCGTGCCGCTCGGCGCAGTCGCGCTACTGCGCACGCTGCTCGGATTCGGCATCCGGGGCTCGGGTTATTACGTGAGTCCCGTAGAGAGCCCGCGCGCCTACGTCCAGGGTGCGCTCGAGCGCATTCCGGTGCTGGTCGGGGATCTCGTCTTTCAAATCAACTCGCTCTACTGGGTACACGGATCTCCGTGGTTCGACTTCGAAACCACGCAAAAGTATCTGACCTACTCGGGCATCACCGCCATCGCCGCGCTGGTGTTCGCGGCGTATCTCGGCGGGCGTCTGCTGGGCAGAGAGTTACACGGCGTGCGCTGGCTCGCGCTCGGTGCGCTGCTCTCCGTAATCCCGGGCTCGACGGCGTTGCCGGAGAACCGCGTGCTCGTCGCCAGCTCGCTGGGCGCCGCGGGCGTGTTCGCCACGCTGATCGTCGGCTGTTTGCAGAGCGCGTATCAGCGCGCGCGCACCAAACGCTTCGTGCTCGTGCCGCTACTAGTGCTGCTAGTGCTGCCGATCGTCTACGCCCACGCTTACATTGCCTGGATCCGTGCCGACGAACAGCTGCGCGGATTCATGGGCGCTGCCGCCGTACAGCGGCACTGGGCGCTGAATGCGCAGATTCCAGACGCAGGCGCCGAGCAACGCCGCGTCGTGTTCGTGAGCGGCGCGGACTTCACGACGATCGCCAATCTTCCCTGGGTGCGACGCCTGCACGGCCGCCCGCTGGTCAAATCGTACTGGCGCCTGAGCGGCGCCGTGCAAGTTCACGAGATCGAGCGCGTGGCCCCGAACGCCATAGAGCTGTCC
>DATHEN010000142.1:0-3208 GCA_035318565.1 Polyangiaceae bacterium | reverse complement strand
TCCGCGACACCAACGCGCAGGCCATTCCCTTCAACCTGGACTACGCGGCAGGCGGCTTCACGCTGTATGGCTTCACGCTGCCGTTTGCCGAAGGCCATGCCACCGTCGATCTGACCGGCAGCTTCGCCACGCGCGCGCTGCTCGCGAACGCGGGAGCCGACCAGACGCTCGAGTGCCAGGCTCCGGAAGGTGCCGTCGCAAACCTCACTGCCACGAGCACGGCGACTTCCGGGGCGCTCTACTCGTGGTGGCGCGGTGACGCGCTCGACACTGCCAACCAGCTGAATCCGGGACAATTTTCCGGCCCTGGCATTCAAGCGCTCTCGCCGCTCGGCACCACGGAATACGCCGTGGGCGTCATGGGAGACGGCCTGGCGGTGGCGAGTGACAAGACCTCCGTCAGCGTCCAAGATACGACGGGCCCGCTGCTCCAGGTGGAGGACGTGATCGTCGAATGCAGCGCGTTCAGCGGTCAAACGGTGCCACTCCCGACTCCCTCCGTTGCCGATGTGTGTGACACCGTGCCGACCGTGACCGTCAATGCACCCGCAACGTTTCCACTGGGAGACACGACGCTGACCTGGCTCGCCAGCGACGCCTCCGGGAATACGACGCAAGTCATGAGTACCGTACGCGTGCAGGATACGACGCCGCCGCAGTTGTCGCTTCAGGCGAGCCCAAACACGATCTGGTCGCCCAACGGCAAGTTCGTGGCGGTTCACGTGAACGCCGCCGCGCAGGACGTGTGCGACGCCAACGTGTCCGTCAAGCTGATCAGCGTCACGGCTACGGAGCCGGGGGTTGCCGCGCCGGTGCCCGCGGGCGAGTTTCGTGCTGCCGGCATCGGTACCGCAGATTTCGACATCGAGCTGCGCGCTCGCCGCCGCGGGCAGGCCAAGGACAGTCGTATCTACGAGCTCGTGTACGAGGCCACCGACGCCTCGAACAACAAGACGCTCACTACGGTGCAGGTCACGGTGCCGCACAGTGCACCATGACGGTCTGACATGCGCGTCGCTTCCGCAGAGCTGAATGGATGCCGAGCGCTCTACGCTGTCGCCGGCATGGCAGCGCTGCTTCTCCTCGGTGCTTGCGGAAGCGACGAGCGCGCGCTCGCCGGCGCGCACGTTACGGTGCACCTGGAAGGGAACGGGACGGTCTGCGGCGGGACCGTCCCGTACCTGGACGAAGCGTATGGCCTGCTGAGTGACTACATGCGCGTGCCGGAGGGACGCCGCCGGCCGGTCGACTACTATTTCTCCGCTGAAGCCTCGATTTGCGGGGAAGATGCGCTGGGCTGCGCGGCGGATGACGGACGGCGTGTCTGGGCACGCAGCGTGGATCTCGTGCACGAGCTCGCGCACGCACTGCAGCATCGAGCCAGCGGCGACGAGCTGCACGTATTTCTCGCAGAGGGTCTGGCGGGGGCGCTCGAGCAGCCCTCTGGGCGCCTCATCACTGCAGGTGACTACGAGCGCTTCGATGAAGCGTTGGCCTGGACGCTCGATAAGGTGAAGCGGCGCGACATCGCGGGCGACTTCGTCTCCTACTTGCTTCACGTCCATGGCTTCGAGCGCTTTGCTCGCCTCTTCACGCGCGCGCCGCGCGGCTCTTCGGTATCCGCTCTGACGAACGCGCTCGAAGACGTCTACGGAAAGCCGATCACCGCTCTCGTCCAGGAACGCTTGGCCTCCGGCCTCTACTTTCCGGAGGCGCGGCTCGGCGTTTCCGAGTGTTGGACGGAACCGCTGGCAGCGCAGGCCGAAGGCTGGTCGTTTCGAGTGTCGCTGCGCTGCGCGGATGCGGGTGTGATCGGACCCGTGACGCTCAAACCCGAGCGGCAGGAGTGGGAGAACATTCGCTACGCGGCCGTGGAAGTGGCGGATGCAGGCACGCACGCCGTCTGGATCGGGCCCGGCGCGTTCAGCGTCGACGTCGCGGAGCCCTGCGCTCCGACAGCGTATCCCGTGCTCGAGCGACACCGCCTGAACAGCGCGCCGAGCGGCACGACGCTGGCCGTCGTCGATCTCGCCCGCGGCCGTCACGCCTTTCGTCTGGCTGCGCCGAGCGCCGGAGCGAACGGGGGTGACAGCGTCGAAGATCCGGAAGACTTGCAGGTGGACGTGCGCATGATGCGCATGGCATCAGCCGTTGATTGCACCTCCGGCAGCGTCAGCATCCCACCCGATGTGGCACGGTTGGTGTTGCTCGGTAGGCCGGGTCAGGCCGCGCTGGCAGTGGCCTTTTCGATTCGCGAAGCGCGGGTAGCCGAACTCACCTGGTACGGCGTGATCGGAGCCGAGATTTGCAAAGGCGCCTGCGGCGAGGGCGCCTGCCAGGCCTTCAATACACTGGGATCGCCCGAACCCGAGCTGGAGCTCGCTGCGGGCTCGTACCGCCTGCGCTTTCAGTACGCCAACCTGCCGCGCGGGCTTGCCGCGCTCACCTTCCAAACGCCTTGAGCGCGAGTCAGCTCTTGGAAGCCAGGTACGCTTTCAGGCCGAAAAGAGCGCAGGCCCATTCGAACGAAACGCGATGCTCGAACGGCCATGCGCTGGAGGGCGGGCAGCGCGCGTGGGCCGAAGAGGTGTGCGCGATCTGAATTAGCGAGCTGCCAGCAGGCTGTGTGCGACGGCTAGTCGGCTGATGGTTGCAAGATTGGCCCAGGGCGCGGGGGAGGGGATCGTGAGCGTCTGCGCAAACGCGGCTACACCCGCGTGCAACGTCAGCGCGACTGGTTCTCAGAACCTCGAAGCGCAGTTTATATCTCGGTATTCGGGAGTTGTGAGACCCGCGCTCGGCGCGAGCCAAACCCGGGTCACCGTTCCGACGCGACGTACGCCTTCAAATGCGTCGCGAGATGATCGAACATGAGCCGCATTCGGCGGCTGCTCTTCAGATCGCGGTGCATGGCCACCCACACGTCGAGCTCCCACGCGAGCGCCCCGGGTAGGATTGGCACGAGGCCGTCGCGTTTGGCGAGCGCGACCTGACACACGCCAATCCCGAAACCGGCGCGCAGCGCGGCATACTGGCCGACGTCGCTGTCGCAGCGAAACGAAAACAAGCAGCGCTTTGATCGTCGGAATCACAGGAGGAATTGGGCGCGAGACGGCTCGCGCGCTACTCGCCGCCGGTTGGCGCGTGCGAGCGTTGCATCGTGCCCCCGAGAAGGTCGCTCCGGGACTGGACGATCTCGGCCCCATCG
>DATHEN010000141.1:0-4245 GCA_035318565.1 Polyangiaceae bacterium | reverse complement strand
GCCCCGTGCTGCACGATGCTGATTCTACAGCGCATCGAGCCCGCAGGGAGCAGTACGCGACGATGGGTCGTTCGTTCGCGCGCGCGTTACCAGCCTCCGGCTTGCTCTTGGCCTGCGTGTACATGGCACAGCACGTGACGTGTCCGCCCAACTCGTCGGAGGGCGCGGTCATGATGGACTACGTTCATCGGCTCTCCGAGGGACAGCGGCTCCACTTCGATTTCTTCGACTACTACGGTCCGCTCGCCTGGTACCCGTATGTGGTCGCGTACTGGCTCGCCGGACAAAAGATGATCGGCGTGCGAGTGATGCTGCTCTTGCTGAAGCTCGTCGCCGTCGTGCTGACGTATCGGCTAATCATCAGACTGGGCAGGTCGTTCTACGCATTTCTTGGCGCAGCCGTGGTCGCGGCTCTGCTCGGACAGCCGTGGTCGTACTTTCAAATCCCCTACGCTTCGCATCTGACGTTCCCGCTGCTGCTCGCGCTCTTGTCGGCGCTCGTTTCGAACGGTCCGCGGCAGTACCGACGTGTAGCGCTGGCTGCTGCGCTGACGGCCGTCATGCTGTGGACCAAGGTGAACACCGGCATGTACGTGTTCGTCGGCGCCGGACTGTACCTGCTCAACTGGGTACCAGTACCGGCTGCGACGTCGGCGCGTGCGGGCAGGGCGACCGCGGTTTTCTGGCTGCGCATCGCCAGTTTGTCGGCGATTGGCCTCGGATTGCACCTGTTCGTGCTCGATCACCTGCTCGAGTGGTTCTGGGCGTACCTCTCCGTGCCGGTGCTCGTGCTGGTGCTGTGGACGGCGGGGCACGCGCTTCGGGAGTACCGCGGCGGCGACGACAGCGCCGCACGTGTAGCTCCGGCGGCGCTGTACGTCGCGGTGACGGCCGGCGTGTGGGCCTGTTTTCTGCTCGCGTGCTTCGGGCGTTCGAGCTGGGACTATCTGGCCGAGCAGGCTCGGGTGCTGAGCCGGTTCGACCACTGGTATCCGTTACCCCCGCTGGGCGAGCGAGTTCAGCACCTGGGCTTCAACGAGTATCACTGGTCGCAGTTGCCATGGCTCGTGACTGCGGGCTTCCTGGCCTGGATACTCCACCGGCGTCGCGCGCGGGCGGCAAGCGCGGCAATGCGCCTGGCTGACGCGCGCGTCGCAGCGTTGTGCAGCGTGCTCACACTCCACGGGTTCGTGCTCTATGCCGCCGCTGACGAATGCCATCTGATTCAAATCGTTCTGCCTTCAGCCGCGTGCTTGTTCGCGCTATTGGCGATCGCCCAAGGCAGCGGACAGTTTTCGCTGCGGAGCAGCTTTGCCGCTCACACTGCCATCGCTGGCGTCACCCTGCTCACGATCTGCACGATCGTGAGTCTTCCTTCGGAGAACTGCTACCGCTGGACGAAAGGCGATTGGTCGAGCGATCGACTCGCCTACCTGCGCTTCCATTCACCAGAGGACGACCGTCTCGCAGAGCTCCCAATCGGCACATCGTACGGTGACTTGGACGTGTACATGGATCGTACGGCCGAACATCTGCTCGATCTCACGCCGGAGTCCGAGCCCGTGCTCGTCGTCGGTGGGTGTCAGCTGCTCGTGTACGCGTCCGACAACGTTCCGGCGGTGCCCAGGTATTCGCATCTACTTTATTTGCTCAGAAACCGGATCTTGCGCCGTGAAGCATTCATTGATCTGATGCCCGAAGACGAGCTCGACCAGTTGTTCGAGCATCCGCCCCGTATCGTGGTGTTGGACATCGAGCGGGATCCAGTCGTGTTTCACGAGCTTCCGGAGCTCGCCGCGGCCATTCGCGGTCCGGACTACGAAGAGATGCGTGGGGATGGGCCGTTCAGAATCTTCGTGAGACGCTCAGCGGACTCTCTGGCGAGCTCGAAGTGACGGAGAGCTGGAATTTAGTCGTGTGGTGCCGTGCGGAGGTTCACCTCCCCCGCCGCCCCGGTTGACACCGCGCGGGAGGGCCGCAGGTTCCTGGCTCGGCGTTCAACGCCCAAGGAGGTGTCCCATGAGTGTGAGCAAAGCCACGGCGCGCTGGGAAGGTACCCTGAAAGAAGGACGCGGCTCGATGAAGCCCGCGCACGGCGAAGATGTGCCGTTCTCGCTCGGTACCCGCTTTGCGGGCGAACAAGGCAGCAACCCCGAAGAGATGATCGGCGCCGCGCTGGCGGGCTGCTTCTCGATGGCGCTGGCTGCGAACCTGGGTAAAGCCGGCCTGAGTCCGCAAAGCGTCAACACCTCGGCCGACGTATCGCTCGACAAAGACGGCGAGGGGTTCACGATCACGAACATCCGCCTGAGCACCAAGGCCAAGGTGCCGGGCCTGGACGCGGCGAAGTTCCAGAGCATCGCCGAAGAAACCAAGAAAACCTGCCCGGTATCCAAAGCGCTTGCCGGTCCACGCATCACGCTGGAAGCGAGCCTCGAATAGTTTCGATACGGCACGCGCTCGGAACCTCCTGGCGGCGGGTCGAAACCGCCTCTAAGCTCGCCGCCGCATGACGGTTCCCGATTATGTTCGCGCGATCTGGCGTGACGCCGCACCCGGGCGTCTGATGGGCCCAGGCCATCCCGCCGGCGACTTTCTGCAAGGTCCCGACTGGCGCATCCTCTCCGAGGGCGAGGGTCGCCTGGTCGTCGACGTGCCGCTGGTGGAGGCTGCGCAGAACTTCCGCGGGCAGTTGTTCGGCGGGTTTGCGCCGGCGTACATCGACCTAGTGGCGCTCCGCACGGTCAGCGCCGGCTTCAAGAGTGAGCGCTCGCATGGCTGGCTCGTCACACTGAACCTGCACGTCGAATACTTCGAACCGGTGATGGGCCCGCGCTTCGTGATCGACACTCAGATCGTGAATCAGCGCGGCCGCACCATCTTCGTCGAGGTAAAGTTCCGCGAATCGGCCGAGCCGGGCAGTAAAATGCTGCTCTTTGCCAGCACGATGCTCCTCGAACAACCCGTCACCTGAGCGAAGAACCTCAAGCTCGTCGTTCGACCTCGGCGGCTCGTACCAGTGCGTCGATTGCGTCTCGCAGATCGATCAGCGTAGGCAGCAAACGCACCGCCAGATCCGGCGCCTTCGAGCGGATACTGAGCACGGCAGGTGACATCGATCGAAAGCCCGCGGCGGCGCGCGTGGCTGCGGTCTCGATCATGGCGACGCTCTTCTCGAGCTCCTGGGGCGAAGACATCCCGCGCAGGTTATCAACATGTTGGCGGAGTGGGGCGGACTCGTGCGCGTCGCCGTTCGGCATGCGTCTTGAAAAGGAAGTGCCACGTGGCCCCTAAGACCTGCGCGACGGTTCGCCAGCCGGCGCGTTATAGCGATGTGTGCCACTTTTCGCCCCGGCCAAGTCGCACCGGTCGCACTTTCGGCACGGCATGCATGGGCGCATGGGTGGCCCTGCTCCTGACGAGCTGCGTCGATACCCGACAAAAGCTCGAGGACTTTCAGGAGCGCTACGAGCGCACGCACGAAGGCAGGCTCGGTGGCGGCGGCAACGCATGCCCCAGCGAGTTTCCGCGAGCCGAAGAGCTCGCTGGCAGCTTTCTCGTCAGCGTTTCGCCGGCGTTCAGCCCCAAAAAGCCGATCGTGTTCACGGCCAGCGTGCAAGCGGCGGCATCCGGCAGCCAGCTGCGCTTCAGCTTCGATCTGCAACCCTTGAGCGCGACCGATCGGCGTACGCCAGTCGGAGGCTCGGTCGGTCGCGCGGAAACTAGCGCCGGGGCCGAGCCATTTCAGCTCGACTTCGGGCAGGTCACGGTACCTGGCGAAGCCGATCCAATCCTGCCCGGACGGCCCATCGTCGCGATGCTCACGCTTTCGGGCCAGCTTTGCGGGCCGGATCCTGCCACGGGCAGCGTGGACTTCTCGTGCGGCACCGCCGACGGCTCGGTGAGCGAGCCCACGAGTCTGAGCTTGACCGGCTCGACGTGGACGGCGCGCCGCATCAAGGGCCCGGGGACGCTGCCCGACATCGCCATCAACTGCGCGCTCGAGCCACCTGATCCGCTCTGATGCGAGCCACGTACGGAGTCCTCACGATGAGTCTCGCTCGGATTCGTTCGCTGCTCGCGCCGACCACTCTGCTCGTCTTGGCGAGCAGCGCGGGCTCGGCCCAGGCTTCCGGTTTTGCGACCGCGCGCTTCGGCAGCGAGCATGGCCACCCCACCACGACGAACGCCACTGCCATTTACTACAACCCGGCAGGCATCGCGGAGAGCCGCGGCACTCACGTG
>DATHEN010000140.1:0-4185 GCA_035318565.1 Polyangiaceae bacterium | reverse complement strand
GATCGCATCGCGGCGTGGGGCTCGGCCAGGCAGCGTGCGTGGTCCGAGTACTACCAGTACGTCCATCGCTATCTCCGCGATGTAGTACGCCTCGATCCGTCCCGCGCGCTCACTCAGCGCCTGCGCGATCAGATGACACGCAAGGCGGGCAAGGCCTTTGCTCTGACCGTCGCGCACGCGCCATCCATTCAGGTGCTGCGTGAAGTGATGGTGGCTCCGGAGCGGCCGCCCGTGAAACGACGGCGTACGCAGCGCGAGCAGCCGCCGGGCGAGGTGGAATCGGAGGATCCGCGCGCCGTGCTCGAAAGCCGCGTGCGCGAGCTTCTGGCCTCGGGCGCCGCACGCTTGACGGAAGTGACGGCGCGCGTGGCAGAGCACGTACCGGAAGGCGAACGCTTCGTCACGGCCGGGCGCGTGGCGGAGGTGGTAGCGCGAGCGGCGCGGCCCCGAGCCGAGCGCGAACGGCCCTGGGTGGCGATTCAGGACGACATCGTGATCGAAGAATGGCAGGTGCCGGGGCCGGCGGAGCAAGACGAATGACGCTCGGGCCACGCGCTGGGGAGCTCGGCTCCGCGGCCCAGCTGAAACGGCGCCAAGAAGCACGCTACGGCTGCAAAGAAAACCAGCAGCGGAGTGACCGCAAATGAACCCAGACCGCCAAGAATCTGCAGAGATCGTTCGGACTTTCGACTACGCCATCGTCGGCTCTGGATTCGGCGGCAGTGTCTCCGCTCTACGCCTCACCGAAAAGGGTTACGACGTGCTGCTGCTCGAAAAGGGCAGCGAGCTCACGGCCAAAGACTTCCCGAAGACGAACTGGAACTTGCGTCGCTGGCTCTGGGCGCCGCTGCTCGGCTGGCGCGGGCTGTTTCAGATCCGACCGTTTCGACACGTGACGGTGCTGGCGGGCAACGGCGTGGGGGGCGGCTCGCTCACGTATGCCAACACGCTGCCCATTCCCAAACACTACTTCTTCACCAATCCGGCGTGGTCGCAGCTCGCCAACTGGGAAGCCGAGCTCGCGCCGCACTATCAGACCGCGCGGCGCATGCTGGGAGCCGAGCCGACGAACTTTCTGACCCCAGCAGATGCCCTGCTCAAGCAGATGGCCGAGGAGCGCGGCCAGCCGGAGGCTTTCGAGAAGCCGCACGTCGCCATCTTCATGGGCGAACCGGGTAAGACCGTTCCCGACCCGTACTTCGGCGGCAGAGGGCCCGCACGCACCGGCTGCATCCGCTGTGGCGCGTGCATGACGGGCTGCCGCCACGGAGCGAAAAACACACTGGACCAGAACTATTTGTACCTGGCGCGCCAAAGCGGACTGACGCTGCACCCGGACACGGAGGTGGTGCACGTAGCTCCGCTCCCGCAGGGTTCCTTTCGCATCCGCGCGCGCGTGGGCCGCTCGTTCTTCGGACGCCGAGAAGTCAGCTACGACGCAAAAAACGTGGTGTTCTCCGCGGGAGCGCTCGGCACCAACGCGCTGCTGCTGAAGCTGAAGGCCGATCCCACCGCGCTCCCGAACTTGTCCGACCAGGTCGGCGCTCGCGTGCGCACCAACTCCGAGTCGTTGATCATGGTCGCGACGCCCGGCTGCCGCGATGACCACTCACAGGGCATCGCCATCAACTCACTCTTTCAAACGGACGAGCGCTCCCACCTGGAAATGGTCCGCTATGGCCAGGGCTCTGGATTCTTTCGCGTGCTCAACCTGCCGCACGTCGGCGGCGCGGCCGGGTTCATACAAATATTCAAGATCCTCTGGGCGCTGCTCTCGCACCCATTGCGATCGCTGCGCGTGTTCTTCCTGCGGAACTGGTCGAGCGCGACGATGATCCTGCTGTACATGCGCTCCACCGAGGGCACCCTGCGCTTCGTGCGCAATCGCCTGGGCGTCATGTCCACGCAGCTCGAAAAGGGCGAACGCCCGCGCGCCAACATCGCGGAAGCCAGCGAGCTGGCGTTCGACATCGCCGAGCGCGTCGGTGGAGTCGCCATGTCGTCCGTCACCGAACCGGTTTTCGACATCCCCACCACCGCACACATTCTGGGCGGCTGCTGCATGGGCGACTCGAGCGCCACGGGGGTGATCGATCACCGGCACCGGGTGTTCGGATACGAGGGCCTGTACGTCGTAGATGGCTCCGCGATTTCCGCGAATCCGGGCGTCAATCCGTCACTCACCATCACCGCGCTCGCCGAACGCGCCATGAGCTTCGTGCCGCAGAACGCGGCTGCCTATCCGCCCGCGTTACCACCCCGAGGCCCCACGACGGTAGCATCCGGCTCTCGCGAGGGCGCCCTCGTCTGAACGAGAAACGCCGAAAGCGGTTGAACCGCGGACCGCACGCCACGGGCTGACAAGTGGGCATGAATCATCTGCACGCCCACGGGGGCATTTGGACTTTGACGTTGCCAAACTGTGTAACGAATGTCGCTGTGCAGGTGCTCGGACCGGTACTTCAGCGTCGAGCTTTCATCGGTGCAGCCGTCGATCGGCGAGGAGTGGCACGATTTGCCGAAATTCGGCGTAGTCCTAGCGCAGGGCGATTGCCGCCTCTGAGCTCTGAATTGTGACCAGAGATCGCCTTGTGACCGAAGGGACGACGCTGGCTCGGGCAGCGGAGCGAGAAAAAGCGTGCAGCTCTGTTGAGTCGGCCAACGCACAATCGCGCAGGTCGCAAGCGATTTGGACCTGACCGAGACAGTTACGGGCGTGGCTGAGGAGACGTTTTCAGGATGGCCCGGAGAATCGGTTTCAAGCTAGCGACGCACTCACCGACCCACGTGGGCGGGCGCTTCCTTCGGCTTTGAAGTTTGTTTGACGTCGATTTCTGTGGACAGGTTCTGACGCGAAAGCGCGAGGCGATCGACGCTCGTGTCTGCGCCTACGCTGGGTTGTCATTGGACGCGCGCAGAGCTCGATTGGGAAGAAGGCCAATGGATGCTGCGGGCGCTCAGGTCTGGCGCGCACATGCACTTGGGATTCGGGTCGTTCGCCCAGTACGCGGACTCGCGCGAAACAAAGTATTCCGCCGGCGACTCGGCGCCTCGTCCTGCGGCGCGACCACGGCCGCTGCGTCGTACCGGGATGCACGCATTCGGGATTCGTGGACGTCCATCACCTCGATCTGCGCTCAGAAGGCAGCGCTCACGACCCGGACCGACTCGTCGTGTTGTGCGGTGCGCACCATCGGGCGCTTCATCGCGGGCAACTGCAGATTTCTGGCAGGGTTTCGCATGAACTGACGTTTCGCCACGCGGACGGTTCGGCCTACGGTCGGGTGTCCAATCCGTCAGGCAGCCTGACGTACACGAAGGGCATTTCAGGCTCTGCGCTGCATGGGCTTTCGCGAGGGCGAAACGCGGCGCGCGCTGGAACAACTCCAACAACGGGCACGAAGTTCGCAACAGACTACTGAGCAGGTTTTAAGGGAAGCATTTGCTCTGCTGACCCGATGCGCCACGGCGGCCTCCCAAAGTACGAGCGCTGCTCGGGAGCGTAGCGAAGCACGACCCGGGCTCTGCTGACGCATTCAGCATCAGCCGCCGTCAGACGTCACGACGGCCCGGGCACCCCGTGAAATACTTCCCCGGCCATCACCCAGCCCGCTTCGTCGAATTTCAGAATTTCCGCCACGCACCGGCTCTGACCATCGCGTGCAGACGCGTAAAGGACTACCAGCTCTCGACTCATCGGATCCCACAGCACACGGTCCAGCGTGAAGCGGGGGCCGCTGCCGCGCGCCATGGCGGCAAGCCAATACGCGCGCAGCGCGTCCTTGCCGCGGACAGTGGCGGAACCCACGACGGCGAGCGCCGTGGGACTGGTGAAGACGACGTCCGGATGGAAGTGCGCCAAAACCGTCTCCGCGGCGCCGCTATTCCATGCCGCCGTCCAACGAACGGCGAACGCCTCGGCCTCTTCACGTGTCATCATGATAACGACTCTACTCCGCTGGCTAGAGTTTCAGCGTCCCCAATAGCCACCATTCCAAGTAGCGCTCGAGCGACGGTGCAACCCAGGCACGACTGTCGTTCTCGTGGTGCCAGACAAAAATATCGGGACGACGTACTACGCCGCCCGTGATTGCAAAAGCAAACTGATCGCCGTTGCCGGCATCCGCGAAGAACAGCAGCGGCTCGAATGACATGTAGAGTTCGCGGAACTCGGGGCTGCATCGA
>DATHEN010000139.1:0-2985 GCA_035318565.1 Polyangiaceae bacterium | reverse complement strand
CACCGATGTTGCGCGTGTGCCCATAGCCGAGCTGGCCGGACTGGTTGTCTCCAAAGCAACGCACGACACCGCCGGCCAGCAGCACGCAGGAATGCGATCGTCCTGCAGAAAGCTGCAGCACGTGCCCGCCGATCCGGACGGGCCGCAGCGCCGCAGGGACTTCATCGTCTCCGACGCTGCGCGTGTGTGCGTAGCCGAGCTGGCCGAACTCATTACGTCCCCAGCAACGCAGCTCGCCGCCGTAGAGTCGCGCGCACGTGTGCCCCGAGCCCAGCGCGACCTGCTGGACGGCCCCACCCACGTTCACATCGCCGGCGGTGGTGGGAAACTCGTTGTCGCCGATCGGCCGGGTATCGCCGTAGCCGAGCTCGCCGTACCTGTTATGTCCCCAACAGTGCAGCCTGCCGCTCGCCAGTACCGCACACGTGTGCTGCCAGCCCACGGCCACACTCTGTACGGGATCCGGGTGGACCCCCCGCGCCTGCATGGCCCGTGAAACGACGCGATCGGCGCTGTCACCCGCCAGGCGATAGCGGACATCCAAACTCTCTGTAGCGGCGCCGAGTCGGGTCGACGTGAACGCGACCTCCACCGTGCACCTGCCTCGCGGCGAGAGGGTCAGCGCCATGCCGCTTTTGCAAGTGCCGCCTACCAGCGTGAAGGGAGCAGCCAGTCCCAGCCCGTCGGAGCTGATGTCAGCGAGCGTGACGCTCGGATCGAGCCAGTTCGCGATCTCGAATGTCTTCGTTAGCGTACTGCCGAGTGACACGCTGCCGAAGTCGAACGTGACGGGATCGGAAATGAACAGCACGCCGTCGCTGGAGCCCTCGAAGTTGAACAACAGGAAGCGATCCCACGCCGAATTTTGCCAGTAATACCCGATTTCGAGAGAACCGAAGGTGTAGTTCGGTTCCGTGGGCGCGAAGCGCACGGTAGCCGTGCACGTTCCCCCTGGTGCAATCCGACTCCCCTCCTTACAAGTCGTCGCTTCGAGCGAGATAGGAGGAGCCAGCGTGTGAGTCCCGCCGTACGTCGGCAGGTACCGCACTACGCGGATCACGGCGTCGGCATCACCCGTGTTCGTTACGGTGAAGGTCTGCACAGCGGACGCGCCGATCGCGAGCTCGCCAAACGAGTAATACCTGTTCGTGGCCTGGAGGCGTGCCTCACTGCAACTGCCGGCGAGCAGTAGCGTTGCCAGCGCGACCACAAAAATGTTACCCCAGCGAAATGCGGCAAATCGGGCCATGATCCCACCCTTTCCAAAACACAGGAAGGGCGGAGCTTAGCGCATCTCGCTCGGTGCCGGCACTGCCGTGGAGCTACTAACTCGACGCAGGCAGCTCGGGGAGCTCGCGGAACACGCGTCGCACCCCTTCGCTCCATGCGGAGCTCAGTGCGGTGAAGTACGCGTCCCCTTCATCGAAGCGCCGCCGCATGCTGATCTGCAAACTGTCACGCTCGTAACAGATCAAGTCGATGGGCATGCCCACGGACAGGTTGCTGCGCATCGTCGAATCGAAAGACACGAGCACGCACTTGGTGGCGTCGGCGAGCGTAGTTTGGCTCGTGAGCACGCGATCGATGATCGGCTTGCCGTACTTGGCTTCGCCGGTCTGCAAGAGCCGCGTGTCTTCCCCGGCTTCGATGAAGTTGCCCTCGGCGTAGATGCGAAACAGCCGCGGCGGCTCGCCTTTGAGCTGACCGCCTACGATGAACGAGGCGTTGAAGGAGACCGAGCCACTCTGCAAGAAGGGCGCGTCACGCCGTTCGATGTCGCGCACGGCATCGGACACCAACACGACCACGTCGAACATCGTGCGCGCGGTCCACAAGTTGGGCGCAGCGCCGGCCGCTTCAGTGCGCTGCTTCAACACGCTGATGACGGCTTGCGTGCCCGCCAGGTTACCCGAGCTGAGCAGCACGATCACCCGATCGCCCGCGCGCTCGAACACCGTCATCTTGCAGAACTTGGCGAAGTTGTCGACGCCTGCGTGCGTGCGCGAATCGGACGCGAGGACCACTCCATCCGAGAGCAACATGCCCACGCAGTACGTCACCCCGGGATCTCGTCGGTCCAGACCTTGAAGCCTTCCAGCAAGGAGGACCCAAAGCTCGTGGTGAGAGCGACGTCCGCGGCATCTCTACCGCGCGCGATCAGGACCCGGCCGATGCGCGGCTGATTGTTACGCGGATCGAACGTGTACCAGCCGTCCTCGAGGTAAGCCTCGAACCAGGCTGCAAAGTCCATCGGCGCATAGGGCGGCGGCAGTCCGATATCGCCGAGGTAGCCCGTGCAATAGCGCGCGGGGATGTTCATGCAGCGGCAGAGCGTGATGGCTAGATGCGCGAAGTCACGGCACACGCCCTTGCGATCGTGAAAGACTTGATTCGCGGTCTTGGTAGGGCTCGAAAGGCCGTAGCCGAACTGGACGTGCTGATGCACGAAATCGCAGATCGCCTGCACGCGCCGCCAGCCCTCCGGCACTTCGCTGAACAGGCGCCAGGCGGCTTCCGAGAGCAGGTCCGTCTCGCAGTACCTGCTGCCGAGCAAGAACAGCAAGACTTCCTCTGGAAGCGCCTGCACCGGCCGCTGTCCGAGCCAGGGCGCCGCGGGATCCGGGTTGCCACTGTCCAGCACGATCGCGTCCGCGGACAGCTGCAACAGCCCCGCAGGCGCCACGATTCGGTTGCACCAATTGCCGAATGAATCGCGATAGGCGCTGACGGGAATGGACGGACTCAGCCGCAAATGATCGGGCTGCAGGATATCCGAAGCCCGGCTGTAGTGAATGTTCAGCGTGACGACCATCGGCGTCGGTTGCGAGCAGCGATACACGAGCTCGTAACCGACGCGGACTTTGATGCTCACGAGCGGGGTTTCAGCGTGATCAGAAGCTTTTTGGCGGCCGGGCGCGTGGTGAGACGCATGAAGTCGTGGACATCGAGCAGATCGCGCGGTGTCTCCTCTGCCTCGCCGAGCTT
>DATHEN010000138.1:0-3000 GCA_035318565.1 Polyangiaceae bacterium | reverse complement strand
CACCCGCAAGGGATTCAGGTCCTCCGCGCCATCGTCCGCCAGCGCGGTCCGCAGCTTTTCCAGCGACACGCCCTCGAGCACGTTGCCGAGCGCTTGGCCGAGCACCTCCGCGACGTCGAGTCCGAGATGGTGCGGCACGTTGTCGCTCGCCTGGACGACCGTGAGCTCCGGCTCCGCGAGCGCGAACAGCACACCGTGCGGTTGGATCGCTCCCGGGACGTGGATCGGCTCGCGGTCGCAATTAGTCAGATCGACTACGAACGGTTCCTGCGATCCGGTCACTGCGGTGCTCCTCGTATGCCAACCCAGCGTGCGAGGGTGCCGAAGGTTTCGCGCGCACAGACGACGATTTCATCGCCGCTTGCCCCGCCGCGGACGAGCTCGTCGATCCAGTGCAGCACGCGCCGCCATCTGGAGCCCGTCCCCAGGCCGTCGCCCGCGAAAAACGCGCAGCCCGTCGCACCGCTGAGACCGAA
Source organism: Polyangiaceae bacterium (assembly GCA_035318565.1). Taxonomy (GTDB): domain Bacteria; phylum Myxococcota_A; class Polyangia; order Polyangiales; family Polyangiaceae; genus DATDJP01. The sequence continues at coordinate 2,524 of DATHEN010000138.1, read as the reverse complement.
TTGCGCCTCGAGGACGCGCGAAACGATCTGCCCGCCCAGCGCCGCTCCCTCGAGCACGTACAGGCAGCCTGCCAACTGCTCGGACCGATGAAGTCGTGGCAAATCGGCACAGCGAGCGATGTTGGCCAGTTCGTCGGTGGTGCATCCGAGGGCGACCAGGTCGTGGGCGATGCGCGGGGTCCGGGCCAGAAGCTCGAAGCCAAGCGGCGGATGAGTTGCCGAAAGCGCCTGGAGTCTTGGCTCGATTGCCGCGTAGTAACCGTAAAACGTGCGGAGCACGGCTCGGTAGCGATCGAGCTCCATGCCGGGCGCCAGCAGATCGAGCCGTTCCTCGAGCACGCTGTGTAGCGCGGCCGTTTCGTCCCTCAGGCGTGTATGCATGGCGGAGCGTAGCGGCATCGCCAACGTGTCTGCACAGCCTGTACCCGACGGTGACGATGCACGCTCTTCGTCTTCGTCAAGGTTTGGTCCTTCCGCCTGAGAAGAACTCCTCACTTGGCGCAAAAACAGGGGCCTGTGACATGAAGATGCGAGTCATCGCTCAATAGTGCGGCAAAGTACCCGTCCAGAGCGAACCTGCGATGCGCCGTCTTTTCGCCACGCTTCGATCTGCGTTCGCCGGCGTGCTGCCAGCGCAGCTCGGCGCGGAGTGATTTCGCGCGCGCTTCTCAAGCCTGCGCGCGGGTCGGCGCGCTCTTGTTCGCAGCGCGCCGGCAGTCCCGACAGCGACCGCGGAGCTCGTGGATATGATCGTCCAGCGCGAAGCCGTAGCGCTCCGCGATCTCCCGCTGCAGCACCTCCATCGCCTCTGACTGATATTCGACGATGCGCCCGCAGGCGGTGCACACCAGGTGGTCGTGGTGCTCGCGCTCGAACGTGGCCTCGTAGTGCTGGCTGTCTCCGCGAGCGATCAGCGCCGGCTGGATCAGGCCCGCTTCCACCATCAGCGGCACGGCGCGATAGACGGTGGCCACGTGCGCATCGCGGACGCCCTGTGCATGCAATACGCGAACCAGTTCCTCTACGCTGAAGTGGCCCTGGTACGCGAGCGCGGCTCGGGCGATGGCTTCGCGCACCTTCGACATTTTCAAGGAGCGGTCGTGGAGCACGACCCGAAAGCGTTCGAGCGCCCGCTCGAGGCCCTCCTCGTTCGTCCGCTGCGGTTTGCGAGCCGTACGCATTCGAACAGTAGCGTGCCCTGCGCCGTCAGGGGGGTCAAGGCAGGCGGACGGTCAGCGCCGCGAGGGCGCCCAACGCGCGAACGACTCGCATGACATCACGCTCGATCGGACCGCGTGAGCGGCCCCACCCGGCTCCCGGACGCGAGTGCGAACTGGCTCTAGACGGCTGCCAGATAGAAGTGTCGGAGAGTTGGGGGTGGTCCTGAGAGAGCGGTTGACAAGACATCGCAGTACCACTAAATCGCGATCGATTCGCATGTTCATACATAGCTCGCTTTTTCGACAGTCACTTGTTCGCTCGGCCGTGCTGGCTACGCTGTGCTGCGCTCCAGGCTGCGGCTCCGACTCCGACGACCCGTCCGGCGGCGGCCCGATCAGCTACGTGGTGGCGAGCACCGTCATGTCCGACGACGCCGACATGACGTACGTGCGGCAGCTCGGCGCGCTCGAGGCGGAAGAGATCGACCTCGCGACGGCGCTCGAGTACCCCGGATTCGCCACGATCGCGGGCGTCGGTTCGACGCTTTTCCTCGGCTCCGGTGATGGGGCCGACATCACCAAGTACACGGTGAATGCAGAAACGCTGTCTCCCGCTGGAACGCTGAATTTCAGCGACTTCGGCGGCGCTGCGCTCTACACGAACGTGTTTGCGAGCGCGAACAAGGCGTACATGGATGTGGACTCGGTGAAGCGTGTCATCTGGAACCCCGAGCAGATGGTCATCGAAGGCGAGATGACGATCGCCGGGCTCGCGCCGACGCGCGACGAGCTGCTGGTGCGCGCCAGCTACGATCGCGGAACCGCCGTGCGGCCCGGGCGCGTGTTCCACACGCATTTCTGGAGCGACGACGATTACATTCGCTATGCGCCGGTATCTCAGATCGCGGTCATCGACTCGACGAACGACAGCGTGAAAGCGCTGCTCGACGCGCCGTGCCCCGGTCTCGACGTGGCGAGCACGGACGACGCGGGCAACATTTACTTCAGCAACTGGGTGTTCAGCGTTTCGGCCCAAGTTCTCGACGAAAACGCGTCGCGCAACTGCATCGTGAAGATTGCGAACGGCCAGGAGACTCTGGATGCGAACTTCACGAAAGACCTGACCGAGGTCACCGAAGGGCGGCCGGCGGCTGCGTTCCGGCACCTCGCCGGCGATGTCGCCATCGTCGCGGTTCTACACACCGAAGCGCTCGACACGAGCAGCGACGTCGAGCCAGCGAACCAGACCGTCTGGCGTTTGTGGCGCGTGCACCTGGACACCTGGACGGCCGAACCCGTACCCGGCCTCGACTATTTTTCGGGCGGCTATTACTCGTTCAAGGTGGGTGGCCGAACCATCGTGC